>CALBIE010000593.1 GCA_937893495.1 uncultured Verrucomicrobiales bacterium
AATTACGACAAGATAGAGCGAAAATCGAACTGCTTCGCGCATACCACACGACAATTGGTTTACTGAACGCCTAGTTTTCATTGCCGTATTAATCTGGCATCATTAGTTGCTGCTGTATGTATGTTCTATCACAATCGCTAACGAACCTCGATGATTTGTGGGTAACGGATAGATGTATGAGATGTTGTGGAACCGCGGTCAAGTCACACGCGAACCCACGCCTTGCCCTTGTGGCCGAACTGGAAAAACTCCGGGTGAATGATTTCGCCGAGAGTTTCCAGTGAATCCACCAGCCGGGGTCCCGGTCGATTGAAGTAGGCGCTCGCGTCCACCACGACAACCTGGTTGTTCTTAACGGCTTTCAGTTTCGCCCAGCCACTCTTCTGCCTGAGCAGGCCGAGTTCCTCCACGGTCCGCGCGATGTCGAAACCACACGGCATCAAAATCAGGAAATCCGGATTTGCCTCGCGGACCTGCTCCCAGGTCATCCAATCGGAGTGCTGGCCACGTTCGCCGAAAAGATTTTTGCCGCCCGCCATTTCCACCAGGTCAGGCACCCAATTGCCCGCGGCCATCAATGGGTCCAGCCATTCGATGCAGGCGGCGGTCGGCTTACGACCGGACAAACAGGATTTCTCAATGACATTCACACAACGTGTCTTCAATGCTTTGAGAACTTCATGACCGCGCTGCTTGCATTCCAGGATCGCGGCCAGTCTTTGCAGATCGTCCCAAACGTCCCCCAGTCGCACGGGTGAAAACGATACCACCCGAGGACGAGCTCCCAGCCATTTCTCCACCGCCCGAGCCACTTCCTTTTCACTGACGGCGCAGACATCGCACTGCGTCTGCGTGAGAATGATATCGGGCTTGAGTTCCAGCAGGCGCTTTTCGTTCACCCGGTAGATGGACAGTGAAGCGGCCGTGAGATTCCGCACCTGTTCATTGATGGCCCGACTATTGGAGTCCGGCAGAATCTTCGATTCCGTGCATACCGGGACACCCGAAACGTCCGTCGGGAAATCACATTCATGCGATCGCCCGACCAATTGATCGCGGCAACCGAGGGCGCAGACCATCTCCGTGGCACTCGGCAGGAGGGAAACTATGCGGCGCCGTTTCATGAAACAACCAGGGTTCCCGGGAGCAACGGGTGGAGAATTGAACGCGGAATCATCCGGCTATTTCGACACAGCATGAACTGTTTTTAAAGGGAATTCAGTTATTCGGCACCTTGTGAATTGTGCCGTGCATCTCGTGATCAATCGGGGTCCCGGCCGAGGTCGTCATGCGGTAACGCAGTCGGAATTGCATGATGGGGCGGACGTTGGCGTATCGTATCAGGACCGTTCGACCGTCGGCGTTGAGTTCGACACCCACAATCGAGACTGTGGCTCGGCCGGGTTGGCGGGGATTGTCCGGCAGAACCTCGGCGGAGCCGTAGTTGCCGGAGTAGATGTAGTTCCAATGCTCCAGACTCCAGTTCGCGGTGTCGGTGACGGACACACGATCCAACGGTTCGGCAAACTCCAATTCAATCCCTTTCCCCGTGACTCGCCAATCGAGCGGTGCTGGAAAAGGTTCTCCCGTATATCGCACCCGACTCAATGCGCCATTGCGCAAGCCGGACGTCTGCCAGCCTTTCAATCCGCTGACATAAAGTTGCCCGTCGCTTGGATTGATTCGACCACGCATGGTTCCGCTGGGAAAGCGCAGCGGGAATTTCCATGCGGCGGCCTGCACAACTCCATCCACCTCCTGCGTCATCACGTGAAAGAGCGTCCCGCGACCGTAGGAGGTGAACAAAAGCCGATTCTTCAACGGCCCCCATTTCTCGCTCGTCGCCCAGACTTGTCCGCCACTGGAACTATCGACCTGCATTGGCAGCCAAAGCATCGGCGGTGAGAAATCGTCCATGGTTACGTCACGGTGCGCGGTTTGCATCATTCCGTAGAAACCGCCGGGCTTGACGAGACTCAACTTGCTGGCCGGCATCCAGTGGCCTTGATTGTCACTCACCGTGATCCAGCCGTTCGGCCCGATCGCCATTCCGTTCGGTGCGCGAAAGCCGGTGGCGAGAACTTCCATCGTCGAACCATCGCGCGACACCTTGAGCATCGTGCCCTGATGCGGTGATTGAACAGTCGGCGGCCAGGGCGCGCCTTTCGTGAAATAGAAATTGCCCTTCGCATCGGTCTGCAAATCCATGCAGAACTCATGATAGTTCGGCGTGACCACCGTGTCGTTGTTGAAGCATTCGTAAAAGTCCGCCTCGCCATCGTTGTTGAGATCGTGCAGGCGCGTGATCTGGTCTCGACAAATGACGAAGATTTCACCATCCACTACCTTGACCCCGAGCGGTTGAAACAAGCCCGTGGCAAACCGCCGCCATTTCAGTTCCCGCAGACCGTCATCGATTCCTTCGCCGATCCAGACATCACCATGAAAGCATCCCAGCACGACGCGACCATCGCTGAGGAAATCAAACCCACCCACGAACAGCTTCGCGTTCCAGGGGTTGCGATCCGGAAGCGTCACATGATCCACCACATACGCTCCTTTGGCGTTGCTGCGAATTCCCCGGGTATCAACTGAAAGTTTCCAGCGCGGATCACCGCCGCGAGTCAGTGGTTTGAGTTCCGGCGGCGGCGCGGCTTTCTTCAATCCATCGAGAAACGCGAGCATTTCCACCTGACCCGCCGCAGCGCCGAGGTGAAGTCGCATTCGAGTGGTTTGCTCCGAGGGAGGAAGTTGGAGAAACACGAACCGGCCCTGAGTTTCCAATCGCGCTCCCGCTGTGTCACCCGTTACTCCAGTCAGAATAATGTGCGGCCGTGAACCCGACGCCATACCGAGATAATCGTCTTCGTCGAATCGAACGCCCTGCTCCGACTCTCCCGGACGGACGTCGAATGCGGATAGCATGACGGACAATGATTTCTTGTGGGGAGCAATCTCAAGATTCCGAATAAACACCGCGCGTTCGCCAGACCCGATAACTTCCGACAATTCCAGAACGGCGGTCTCACCGACGGTGTAGGAAAGAATCGTCCGCCAACCGTGGACGTAGAGGCCGCGATACTTCGCCCATTCGGTCGGCAATCGGCCCATTTGGTTGGGTCGCGGATCGGCAAATCGGCCATCCTGGCCCCAACCGGGCTGAATCGCCGTTCCGAAAATGGCGCGTCCCTGAACCTGCTGCGGCTTCGGATGTATGATGCCTGTCTGACCATCGCCAAAGTTCAGAAACCCGCCGGTCCATGCCGCTGAGACACGCATCAAATCCATGTCGTAGCAAATGTGCGCGTCGCGAGCCGCCCCGAGCGAAACAACGACCCCACGATTGGCCACGTTATTCCGCGCGGGATACTGCGCCAGGATGGTTCCCGAGAAGAACGGACCGCGAATAATTCCATCGGAAGCATTGCCTGGCAATCCAGCCCGCGCAGTGCCAATCAGTATCAGAAGCGAGAATGTGACGTGAATCCTCATCGTGATTCGATAGAGTCCGGGTGTTGTATCGGAGCAATCGATAATCACAATCGAAATTATTCGAATGGCTCCGTCTTGTGTTTCACTATTCGTGGCGGCACCTTGGTGTCGCAGCGCATGACAACGCAGAAACATTCGCCGGACACCGAGGGTCAACCCGCGCGATGCCTGGCCCGTTCAATCGGCGATACGCTGGTCGGCGAACCGCAACTGGAGGCAGTGACCATTTCCTCAGAGGGTCCCGAGATTTCGATCGCGACGCTGGGGCGAACGGATTCGAATCAACTCGAACAGCGCGTGGCCGATTCCATGGCCGACAGCCGCACCGTGAGTGCAGACTATGATTGCGCGCTGCTGCGACCATCCGGCGATTGTTCATCGTGCAAAATCCCGTTGCGAGCGGAGGAACAGCAGGGATTCACCGTCCATCGAGACGGGATCAAGACCACGATTGCACGTATCACCTGCCCGACCTCACCGCGCTTCTGGATCTGGCGCAAGTTGCCTCGAATCGTGCCCCGTGCGATCGAATTACCAGGCGAAGACGATGATCTCGACGAATGGAAGCCGCAACTGGCAACGGCGATCGTGTGCGGCATTGCTGTCATTACCGGGCATCTGGTGCCGAGTGCGTCGCTGGCGCTGGCCTGTTTCATCGTCGCGTATCTTTCGGGCGCCTGGTTTGCCGTCGAGGAAGTCGTGGAGAGGTTGCGTGAGCGAGTGGTCGATATTCATTTCCTGATGCTGGCCGTTGCGACCGGGAGCGCCGCGATTGGCGAATGGGCCGAAGGCGCGATTCTGCTATTCCTTTTTTCGCTTTCCGGCGCGCTGGAGCACTACGCGATGGGAAGGACTCAGAAGGAAATTCGCTCGTTGTTCAAGTCCGCACCGAAGACCGCCACTCAGATTGCCGACGACGATACGGAATCGGAGATCGCGGTTGAGTCCATTCGTGCGGGCACCCGGCTGTTGATCCGCCCCGGCGATCAGTTTCCGGTTGATGCGGAGGTGGTTCAGGGCGAATCAGCCTCTGACGAATCCAACCTGACCGGGGAATCCAAACCAGTGGACAAACGCAGAGGAGATTCGGTCATGGCCGGAACGATGAACCTGTGGGGTTCCGTGCAGGTCAATGCGCTGCGCGCCGCCGACGAGAGCTCCCTACAGAAGATCATTCGTCTGATCCGTCAGGCGCAGAAGATGAAGGCGCCCTCGCAGCGATTCACGGACAAGTTTGGATCGGGTTACACCTACCTGATTATCGGCCTGGCACTGGTCATGTTTTTCGTCTGGTGGCTTGGCTTCAAGCTGCCGGCGTTCACCTCGACGGACGAGATCTCCAGCGCATTCTACCGGACGATGACCTTCCTGGTCGTGGCTTCACCGTGCGCACTGGTGTTATCTATTCCGTCCGCCGTCCTGGCGGCGATAGCTTGGGGTGCGAGACGCGGCATCCTCTTTCGTGGCGGCGCGGCCGTGGAGCAACTTGCCGAGACCGGAATTGTGGCGCTCGACAAAACCGGGACGCTGACAACGGGAGAATTGACGGTTGACCGAATTGAGAGCTTCCCCCCGGGTAACGAAAAACTGATCGAACAAATTGCGTTTTCGCTCGAAAAACTTTCTGACCATCCGCTGGCGCGCGCCATTACTCAACACGGCAAGCGCAATGAGATTGCCAGTCTCAAAATGAGTGATTTCAAATCCCTCACCGGCATGGGAATCCGGGCGCGAATGGACAACCGGACCGTCGTCCTGGGACGCCGAACACTCATCGAAGAGGTGCATTCAAGCATTGCGTGCCCCGAACAGGAGTCGGACGAACCAGGCATGTCGGAGGTTTGGGTCTCCGATGGGGAAAGCGTCGGAAGGATCACTTTACGCGATGAGATTCGCCCTCTGGCGGCGTCGGTGATTGAACAGTTGCGGAAGGAAGGTTTGCGCACGCTGGTGCTCACCGGGGACAAAAAATCCACGGCAGAACGATTGCGAAAGGAAGTTTCCGTGGACGAGATTCGCGCGGAACTGTCACCCGAGCAAAAGCTGGAGACGATTCGAATGCTTACCGCCGCCGGCGAGCGGGTAACCATGGTGGGTGACGGCGTCAACGACGCGCCGAGCCTCGCGGCCGCCCACGTCGGCATTGCCATGGGCAGTCGCGGTTCCGATGCCGCTCTGGAACAGGCTTCCGTCGTGCTGATGTATGATCGACTGGAAAACGTACTGGCCGCCTTTCGGCTCAGTCGCCGAGCACGCGCGATTATTCGTCAGAACCTGGTCATCTCGCTCGGGACGGTGGTCGTGCTCGCGGTGCTCGCACTGGGCGGAGCGATTCCCCTGTCGGTTGGCGTGCTGGGACACGAAGGCAGTACCGTGATCGTGGTGCTGAACAGTCTGCGCCTTCTGTTCGGTCGAAATTGAGGGGTTGAATTTTGAACAAAGTCAAACCACAGTTCCGGCTCGTTATCGTTATCAGCCGCTTGAAATTAACATGAGTCGCCCTCGAAAAATCTCTTACGGATTCATGGTGCTGGTGCTGTTCGTGGTGGCGTCTCTCCACCTGGCGACACCGTTGCTGACGGTGCTTTTCTCATTGTTTGCGCTGCATCTCTTCACGATTGGCGAACGCAAGGCATTTGCTTCCGGACTGTTTCTCTGCCTATGCACGGCAGTAATGATGGGGCTGCTCTACTTTTTCAATCAGGCTGTGCTCACCACGCCGCTGGTGCTGGACAAGCTGATTCCGGTGATCATGGATTTTGCGGCCAAACGCGAAATTGTCGTGCCTTTTACGGATGTGGACAGTTTTAAAAAGGTCGTCGTCGACACACTGGTGGGTCAATACGGCTTCGTCGGGGCTTCCCTCGAGAATATTGTCCGGCAATCGGCGATGTTTATCATTGGCGTCGTCGTGGCGATCAGCCTTTACGCCAACGCAGCCATCGTCCTCGAACTCGATGGAAACACCCGCAGCAGCAATCTCTACGCACTGTCGGCCGAGGAGATTGCTGCTCGATTCAAGTCGTTTTACAAGAGCTTCGGGACGGTGATGGGCGCGCAAATCATCATTTCAGGCATCAACACATTTTTGACTGCGTTGTTCATTATTGGTGCGGGTTTGCCTTACGCCAGCCTGCTGGTCGTGGTCACATTCCTGTGCGGATTGTTGCCGATTCTTGGCAACATTATTAGTAACACGATCATCATCAGCGTGGCGCTGACGATTTCGCCAGGCAGTGCCGGGGCTGCGTTGGCATTCCTCGTTTTTATTCATAAGCTCGAATACTTCCTGAACAGCAAGATTATCGGCTCCCGGATTAAGAATCCGATGTGGATGACCCTGCTGGCCCTGGTTCTCGGCGAAGCACTGATGGGCGTACCTGGTATGATCCTCGCGCCGGTAATTCTCCATTACATCAAGACGGAAACCTCCAAAGTCCGAGTTGTCCGCCAGAAAGAGGAGGAAATTGTCGATGACGATGAGGAGGAGGAAGACAAGCTCGTCGCGCACGAAGTCACCACGTAGAGCGGATTTGCGTCGCTTTACATCCCCGGACTCGCTGACTACGCTTTCACCCCGATGATATTGATTCTGTTTGCCGGCCTGTGCGCGGGCGCGATTCATGTGTTGAGCGGTCCGGATCATCTCGCAGCTCTGGCTCCATTGGCGGCGAAAGAACCACGGAAGGGATTACGTCTGGGTCTGAATTGGGGCATCGGCCATTCAGTCGGCGTCGCCTCCATTGGCCTGTTCTCTTTCTGGCTGCGGGAATTGCTCCCCCTCGAAACACTGTCGTTCTGGGCGGAGCGTCTGGTAGGCGTTCTGTTGATTGGAATCGGCATCTGGGGACTGCGCCATTTTTTTGGCAATCACATTCACGAGCACCGGCACGACCATGGCGACCAGATTCATTCTCATTTTCATCTTCACAAATCGGATCGCACGATTCATCAGGGGCATTCCCACGCGGCGTTTTTTGTCGGAGCGCTCCACGGTCTGGCCGGAAGCGCGCATCTGCTCGGAATTCTGCCAGCCATCGCACTTCCAACCGTTGGTCAGGGGTCACTGTTTCTCGGGGCGTATTGCGTGGGAACGATTTCCTCGATGATCGGGTTTACCGGCTTGATCGGGTGGGCACTGAAACGCCGACACGATCAATCGTGGCTCAGGCCCGCGCTGGGTTGGTCATCCGCCGCAGCAGTGCTGGTGGGATTCTTCTGGATAACTCGCGCCTGAAAGTTTTCATCCGCATTGGACGATTCACAAGGCCGGAGTTGATCCCACCCATTCGGACGGGGGCGCATTCGGGCGGAGCGGGGACTTCAGTCATCAGAAGCGTTGAAGTGCAGGATTTTTTCCAATACCGGCAACCATGGTTGCAGATGGACGTTTCTGCGGCGTAAACGCCGCGCTCCGGGGGCTCAAGCCAATTCCACGCCTTCAACATTCCGAATCCACCCGACGCTTGAGTTCCCCCGGTTTTTCGGCAAGCTGCGCGCCTTGACGTACCAGCCGACCCAAAAGGACCTGAACCTGCGCCGTATTGCATCCGCTCTCGCGGGCCTGTTACTGGCTTTGTCCTTTCCACGAATGGAGATTGCAGGACTGGCCTGGTTGGCGCCGGGGCTTTTACTGTTCAGTACGATTGGGCTGCCCGGGCGTCTGGCTTTTCAAATCGGATGGATTGGCGGATTCGTCCTCAGCCTGGTTTCAATGTACTGGATGAACTACATGCCCGTGACCGGTTTACCCGTACTGGCGTGGATGGCGCTCAGCGCTTATGTGGCGGCCTACTACGGGTTGTGGACCTGCCTGGCCAATCGTCTGCTGCGCCTGAAAATTGAACCCGATTCGACCACGTCCATCGGCACTTTCTTTACCGCCATTGCCGCTCTGCCGCTGCGGCACCGATTTCTCTGGATTCTGTTTTGCGCCAGCAGTTGGACGGGGCTTGAGTTTATCCGCGGTTGGTTTCTCACGGGTTATCCGTGGCTGCAACTGGGCGCAACACAATACAAATTGATCCCCTTAATTCAGGTCGTATCCATTACGGGAATTCCCGGACTGACGTTCATACTGGCGTGGTTCTCGGTCAGCTTGATCTCGGCCATGCTGACTCTCGCGCATGCTCCCAACCGTCGCCATCGCGCCTGGTTGGAGATACTTCCGCCCCTTGTTGTGATTGCGGCGACCTTCGCCTGGGGAACACAACGCATCCGGCCCCAGATTGC
This sequence comes from uncultured Verrucomicrobiales bacterium, assembly GCA_937893495.1. Lineage (GTDB taxonomy): Bacteria > Verrucomicrobiota > Verrucomicrobiia > Limisphaerales > JAYPXF01 > CALBIE01. Next base: position 8,725 of record CALBIE010000593.1, read on the forward strand.
CAGCCGAAATCCGCCTCGTTCGGTCAAACTCGCGTTGATCCAACCGAGCGTTCCCCAGACGCTGATTTGGGATTCCAAAGAGAGCACGAATCGCTTCAATCGACTGCTGGAGTTATCTCGCACAGCGCTGGCCGCCAAACCGGAAATTTTGATCTGGCCCGAGGCCGCGGTACCGGGATTGCTGCGTTACGACGCGCAGGTGGGAAGGCCCATACTCGAACTCGCCCGTGAACATGGCGTGTGGATCATTTGCGGAAGCGACGACGCCCGATTTCCAGAAGGAGCCGCCGAAGGTTCCAAACCGGACTATTACAACAGCGCATTTCTCATCAATCCGAAGGGCGAATTGGTGACCAAATACGACAAGCGCCGGCTCGTGATATTCGGCGAATACGTGCCGCTCGCCAGATGGCTTCCGTTCCTGAAATGGTTCACGCCGATTCAGGGCGGATTTCAAATCGGCAGGGAAGCCGTTCAATTCAAGATGCCCGAATTGAAAGCGCAGGCTTCCGTGCTGATTTGTTTCGAAGACATCTTTGCCTGGCTCGCCCGCGACGCGTCGCAACCCGAAACAGATTTCCTCATCAACCTGACCAACGACGGCTGGTTTGGGGAAAGTTCACAGCACTGGCAACACCTGATCTTCGCGTTGTTCCGGTCCGTAGAGACCGGTCGTCCATTGGTCCGCTGCACGAACAACGGCATCAGTTGCTGGATCGATCCCACCGGCCGGATTCGCGGACTGACCGAGAACAAAAGCAAGTCCGTCCATGCGGAGGGATTCAAGGTGATCAGCCTGCCGTTGCCGGCTCGGGACGTATTGTGGGAATCGACGCCGTTCCAGAAACATGGCGATTGGTTCGCATGGATATGTGTGATCTGCGTCGGCGCTGGAATGGGAATCTCGCATTTGCGCGACCGCCGCGCCTGAACAGCTCATCAAAAACGGCAACAGTCAGCGTCTCAGGAAGTTCTGCCCCGGTCTGTTTTCCCGAGGATAAATGAGCCTCCTCACGTCGGCTGCTACAAGTTGTTACGTTTTTCGACGGCCTGTTGGTAATGCTTGGCCGATCGAAATAGCCGGCCTGATCCTCCGCTGTCTGCAAAAAGAACTGGGCAAACCACTCAATCTCCGTAGATTCAGCGCCCGCTATGTTTGACGAAGTCAAAGAACGCCTGACCGAAACCGCAAACAAACTCTCCCAACTGCGGAGGTTTCTTTGACGTCGCTAAATCGAGAAAGCGCATTGCGGAACTTGAGGGCCTGATGGCCCGGGAGGATTTCTGGAACAGCCGCGAGTCCGCCCAGAAAACCGTCGAGGAAGTCAACTCCCTGAAACGCCGCGTCGAGCCCTTGGCCGCCGTCGAGGCGAAACTCGCGGACTTGCAACTCATGGTTGAGATGGGCGAAGCCGAATCCGGCGAAAGTCAGGAACAGGTTTTTGCGGAGATTGAAAACGATGTCGGAGCCCTGGCCAAGGAGCTCGACGTTCTCGAACTCCAGGTCTGGCTCAGCGGACCTCATGACCGTAACGGTTGCATCTTCAGCATCAATGCCGGTGCCGGTGGCACGGAATCATGCGACTGGGCCGACTTACTCATGAGGATGTATCAGCGCTGGGCCGAACGCCGCGGTTGGAAGGTGGAGATTTCCGACATACTTCCCGGTGAAGTCGCTGGAGTGAAAAACGTCACACTACTCATTCGCGGGGAAATGGCCTACGGCTATTGCAAGGCTGAACGCGGAGTGCACCGACTGGTGCGCCTCTCTCCGTTCGATTCGAATAATCGCCGGCATACCAGTTTCGCCAGCGTGGATGTGATTGCCGAGATCGACGCTGAAGCCGACGTGGAGATTTCCTCTGCCGATTTGCGCGTTGACACCTACCGTGCCGGCGGAAAAGGCGGACAAAACGTCAACAAAGTGGAAACAGCGGTCCGCATCACCCATGTTCCCACCGGCGTGGTCGCGGCGTGCCAAACAGAGCGTTCGCAACACCAGAATCGCGCCAATGCGATGAAGATGTTGATCGCCAAGTTTTACGCCGTGCGGGAGGATTTGAAGAAGGCGGAAATGGAACGATTTTACGGTGAGAAAGGCGCGGTTGCGTGGGGAAACCAGATTCGCAGTTATGTTTTCCAGCCGTATCAGATGGTGAAGGATTTGCGCACGGGCGTGCAGACTGGCAATATTCAGGCGGTAATGGATGGAGAACTGGATGAGTTTGTCGATGGCTGGCTGCGGGCCGGTTGCCCGATGAAGCGAGCGACCGGGGTGAAGGACGACGATGACGAATGACGATTCTCGACAAAATCGTTGCGCACAAGCGAACGGAAGTTGCGCAATTGCCTGCGCAGACGGTTGACGCGCAAGCCCTGCGAAGCGCGGTCGCTGCATTTGGCGCACGACGCGACTTCATCGACGCCCTGCGAAACCCTCGCGCGGGAGACGTCGCGCTCATTGCCGAGGTCAAGAAGGCCTCGCCGTCCAAGGGTGTGATTCGCGCTGACTTCGAACCCGTCTCGATTGCCCGGGAATACGAAGCGGCCGGTGCGAGCTGCCTGTCGGTTCTCACGGATGCGGAGTTCTTTCAGGGTTCGCTGGACTACCTGAAACAGATTCGCGCGGCGATCAATTTACCCCTGCTCCGTAAGGATTTCATTATCGACGACAGACAGATTGTGGAGGCAGTCGAATGGGGAGCAGACGCCATTCTGTTAATCGTCGCCATTCTTTCCGATGAAGATTTGATACGTTTTTCCGAACTGGCGAACGAAGCCGGGCTCGCCGCCCTGGTGGAGGTGCATGACGAGACGGAACTAGATCGCGCCCTGGCCGCGGGAGCGACACTTATCGGGGTGAATAATCGTGACCTGAAAACATTTAACGTGGATCTCGGAACAACCAGGCGACTGGCGCAAAAGGTTCGCGCCCGGATCGAGTCGGGGGAAATCATGTTTGTCGGTGAAAGCGGCATTCACACGCGGGCTGATGTTGAGCAACTCAGGACCGCCGGCGCCGGCGCGATTCTCGTCGGTGAATCACTGATGCGCGAAGATGATTTGCGCGCGAAGGCGGCGGAGCTGCTCGGAATTTGACCGCTTCCGAGCAAATTGGAAATCCGGCAATTCACTTCCTTCGTGACGCCGGATCGTTGCGGTGCGTATGCTCACGACATGAAAACGCCACTGCGCGTATTGGTCATTGAGGACTCCGAGTTCGACGCGCGAATGTTGATTCGCCTGTTGAACCGCGGCGGTTACGATACGGATTTCCTGCGCGTTGAGACGGCCGATGCCCTCAAGGAATCACTGGAGAAGGAATGGGATCTCATCCTCGCGGATTACAACCTTCCCGGATTCAACGCTCCGCAGGCGCTCGAAATCGTGCAGGCGAAAGGCATCGATGTTCCGTTCCTGATCATCTCCGGCGGGATTGGTGAAGACATCGCGGTAGCCTCGATGAAAGCGGGGGCGCATGACTACCTGATGAAAGGAAATCTGGCGCGACTCGTCCCGGCGGTGGAACGCGAATTGCGGGAAGCGAAAGTGCGGGCCGAGCGGCGTTCGTCAGAGAGACGGTATAGCCTGCTCTGGGAAACCGCCACCGACGCGATCCTGCTGATGGACACAAACAGCGTCATTCAGTTCGCCAACCCGGCCGTGGAGACCATATTCGGCTATCGACCCGACGAAGTCGTGGGGAAAAACATGACGCTCCTGTTGCCTGTCAGAGCTCAGCATTCAACCACGATTCCCCTGTTCAAAAACCTGGAAATCTCCAGCGATGACAAACGCCGGATGGTCGAGACCGTGGGCGTTAAAAAAGACTCGAATGACGTCCTCGTCGAAGTGGTTTACAACGAGATGGAACTGGACGGGCGCCAGTCGTACGTAGCGTTTATCCGCGACATCACGCGCCGCAAAAAGGCGGAGCGGGAATTACTTGAGCATGAAGAGCAATTCCGGGTCGCCCGCGAAATTCAGCAGCATCTCTTTCCCGAAGCGCCCCCGAATATTCCGGGCTTCGATATTGCCGGCGCATCTTTCCCCGCGGATGCCGCTGGCGGCGATTACTACGATTATGTGGAAATGGCCGGCGGCGGGATTGGCCTGGTCGTCGGTGATGTGACCGGGCACGGAATCGGCCCTGCCCTGCTGATGGCCGAGACCCGGGCTTATGTCCGCATCGTGGCACTTAACCGACAGGATGTCGGGCAAGTCCTGACCCGATCCAACGCGGCCTTGTCCGACGACATTGGCGAGGAACGGTATGTCACCATGTTCCTGTGTCGGCTGGATGCCAGCGCTCGTCAGATTCACTATGCCAGCGCGGGACACCCGCCCGCCCTGGTGATTTCCCCGGACGGCACGATCCGCGCAAAACTCAAACGGACCGGCATTCCCCTGGGGATCAAGCGTAATACCGAATACGAAGAAGTTGAACCCGTGCAGTTGGAAAGCGGCGATATCTTCGCCCTGCTGACCGACGGCGTGGACGAGGCCATCGACGCCGAAGGAGAATTTTTCGGGCAGGAAGGTGCCGCGCGAATCATCCACGAGCACCGAAACCTTTCCGCCGCAAACATCGTGCAGACACTCTACCGGGAAGTGAAAAAACACAGTGCCGACCCTTCAGAACTCGACGACGTGACGGCGATTGTGGTCAAAGTTCTGTAGGGACGCCTTCAGACGGAGAGCCCCGCCGTAGGCGCGCGGACTTCAGTCCGCAGAGACGTTGAAACGGAGAAAGTGTCCGAAATTCGGTGAGCGTGGTTGCAGGCGGACACTTCTGCGGCGTAAACGCCGCGCTCCGAGGCCTCACCCAAATGCGCCTGTGTTGGAATGCGGCTCGTTTTTTTAGGTTGAGGAAGATTCTGCCCCTGCTAGATTGTCCGTCCGGTCGGGGCGTAGCGTAGCCTGGCTAGCGCGTCTGAATGGGGTTCAGAAGGTCGGGAGTTCGAATCTCCCCGCCCCGACCAATTTCTTCTTTTTTCGAAATACCGAACCTCAATACGGCAATTGAGGCCAGCCACAAGTAACACAAAAATCCACAAAGGGCGGGCGGACAGAAAGTCTGGAGCGGCGCAAACCACTCTCCCGTTGGGCGAATTGCCGAAGCGGTTCGCCCTCTTGCGGTATCCAACACAACCACCAAGACACTAAGGACACAAAGTAACGGAATCTGTTTAGTGTTCATTCCCGGATTCCGGCAATTCGCGGAATTGGAGCGAATGAAATACACGGGACACGGACGCCGACACGGCGGAATCCCGTCACGCCCCCCCCTTACTTCGTGCCCTTTGTGTCTTGGTGGTTAATCCACGCCCTCTTGAACCTCTTATTTTTGTGCCTCTTTGCATTTCTTGTGGCCATCAAGCCGTTGGACATAGCCTGAATCGTTGGACGAGGATTTAAGTTTTTACGAAGCAGGTTGAAAATTCCAGAACCATCCGGGAACTCAACCCGGTGCAAAGCGAATTGACGGCATGGTCATCGCGATTAGTTTGTTTACGATGATTCAGTTTCCGATATGGGTTTATCGGATCGCTCGTCACTTCGTGCAGGTTGGCGAGAGCAATTTACCAGCATGGGGGCAGGAGGTAGACAGTGAGAATTCGGAGTCTACCAAATCAGTGGATTGAACCGGGGCTGGGCGTCCCACATTTGAGTCGCGAGAGAACGAAAACGAATTTTGAGATGAAAAATACCGACTTCGTTCCCCTTCACTCAGCGACGTTGGCCAGGAAGTAAAGACGCGCGGAAATCTCGGTTGACACCAGGCTGAATGAACAAGGTGATTGCCAAGCGGGTTCTATCGGAAGCTATGTCACCTTGGCGGGATCAGGCGTACGAAGCATTGGCACAGAAAGTCGACCTTGAACCGGAGCGCTATGAAATAGAGGCAGAGGATGGGCGGCAGTATCAGGTTGAGGTCGAGATCATGTGGGATGACAAGCCCGGTGGCACCGTTCGGGTGCTGGGCAGTGTAGATGACGGAGGGTTTCGGGCGTATTTTCCGATGATCGAGTGTATCCTGGTTCCGAAACCGCCCAACAAACTCAGTGCACTTCAATCTTTTTGAAGGTGGTCAATTTATGATTATGGAAGTTTCATTGGATATCCTTTCCTATTTGCACGACGCCCGACTCCTCGGAGTCCAAGTTGACTTCTCGACTGAGATCCTGAGCCTCGCGTTTACGGCCACGTTTCACGATGACTGTGGCCTTGCTTCAGTCGCGGACAAAACTGTCAGGGTGACAGCGCAGGATATTACGCTTTTGGAGTCGCGCGTGCATGGAGCGATGACCAACCCTGAAACGATAAACTCATGTGACTTGTCTGTTTCTGATGGGACATCAGCTCAGCTCACTGAACGGCTGCGAATCGGAGGCCGTGACCCAAAAGCGCGTCTGTCACTCACAACCCATAGTGGATCAATTTGGGAGGTCATGTGCGAATCATTGTCACTAGAGATTCAGTGAGGTCGCCCAGACGATGGAGGACAACCTTCAACTGGCCGGTCAGCTTAGTTCACAGGCGCGTTGGCCTGTTCACCTTTTGAATTGCACGAGGCGCTCATTCGGTGCCTCATCTCATCTCGCTTGGGGTCCTTCCACGAGCCCTCGGCGGGAAGCAGACGCTTGTCCAGGCATCGCGCGAACTGGTCGATGAGCGGCCAATCTTCGGCACTCAATTCGTTGTCGGCTGTGATGAGAGCAGATTATCCAAGGGAGAATCCGAAGTACAATGAATCTTGTACATGATGAGCGCAAATTTCGTTCATGCTTCCTCTCCTGATTCTCACGCAGGTTCCTTGCCGAACATATCTGACGGGAAGCCTGCGCCGCGTGGATCAGATGCGGAAGAAAATTTTCCGGCGATAGAGATAGAGGCACATCAGCCAGAGGACGAAGAGGATGGTGCAGCGTTGCTGCATGGGGCCGAAGTCACCTTGAAAAATATCGGCACCGATATGAGTTTTCAGCATCTTCAGAATCCACGGCGTCATCAGTTGATACATGAGATAAATGGCAATCGAGTTCATGCCGACGACCTTGAGTGGGAAGGCCCAGCCTTTCTTTCCCCAGACATCAATGATGCCGTAGAAAAACGCCAACATCCAAATCACCCAGCCCGTGCTGTAGAGCACCCATGACGGCGTCCAGATTCGTTTAACAATCGGGCATACGGTAACGCCCGCCGCTACGCCAAGGGCGAGCAGTGGCACACCGGCCAGCAGCAAGCGTTTGAGTTTCACATCCGGTGTCGTTTTTTCATCACGGAGAAATTCGCCGATGGCGAGTCCGGCCAGCATGGTGGCGATCGCCGGAACGAAGTTCAGCGTCTGGTATCCGCCGGGATGGATAACCCACGGCTCGGGGCGCGGAAACAGGTTCAGATACCAGCGATCAAACGTGGCGGCAAAATTAAGATGGATCGTCCAGGGTTCGATCCCGCCCGGAAGCAAATCGTCCGGCGTCAGTTTGAGTTCTGCCAGGGTAATCCCCGGTTCCGGATAGACGTGATAGTAAAAGGCGAGCCAGTAACCAATCAGAAGGATCAACGCGCTGAGGATTTGGGCAACTCGCGATTTTTCCCAAAGCAGGAATACAAAAATATAACCGAGGCCAATCTGGCTGAGGACATTGGTGAAAAGCCAATTGGTTTCCGGCTTGCTGCTCGATTGCAGAAACACACCGAGCAACGTGAGTAGAATCGCGCGGGACACTGCGTGCCGGAACATGCGGCCCCACGATTCGCCGTTTTCTTTGCGTTTGCCGTAGGAGTAGGCGAGCGAGAGGCCGACCATGAACATGAACGCCGGCTGGATGAGATCCCACAAAGAGCAACCAATCCATTCGACGTGTTGAAACTGGTTGCCAATCGTCTCCCAGGCAGTGTCCGGGAAGCGCCGTCCCAATTGCACGAGGCCAAACCCCGCCGAGGCCATCATCAGCATGATGAATCCGCGGAAGGCATCCAGCGAATGGAGGCGGGACCGCTGGAATTCGTCCTCCGCAATCTCGGGTTTCTCCGACTGAGTTGGAAAAAGGACTTGTGGCATCGGGTGTCGAAACAGTTACGATTGAACCATCATGCCCACGCGCCGCATCAATTGGCTTTGGCAATTTCCTTGAGCATGCCCGCGACGAGTTTCACGTCGCGGGTCGGCGGTTTGCAGGCGGTACCAGTGCAGAGATAGACGGTCGGACCACCCTGCCCTTCGAGCGTTTTGGCAAACTCTTCGACCGGCCCGGTGTTTCCAAGAATCACCTTGTTGGGCTGATAAACACTGTGCGCGGACACGATCAGTTTGCGCGTCGCCGGATCTTCCGGTTTGCCGGTAACGACGACGCGAAACGGCTCGTGCAGATCGAAATCCAGCGCGGACATCATGTAGGGAATCACTTGCGGCGCCTTCTCCAGATTGCGCCCGAACAGTTTGAACGTCTTTTCCGCCTTCTCGCGAAAATCCTTGCGGTCGGTGATTTTGCTCAGTCGCAGGAGCGCGAGGGTTGCCACGGAATTACCGGATGGCTCAGCGCCGTCATAGTCCTCCTTCAAGCGCATGACCAGGTTGGTATCGCCATCGCCGTTCTGGAAAAATCCACCATTTTTTTCATCGTAGAATCGCTTCAACATGGCATCGGCGAGTTGAATTCCAAATTCAAGATGGGTTGGTTTCAAGGTCGCTTCGTAGAGATGCAACACGCCATCAAGCATCGACGAATAGGCATCGAGCAGTTGAACCCGATCTCGCTCACCATCGCGCCAGCGATGATACATCGTCCGGGAACCGTTGTCCCAGAGACTGGCCTTGAGGAATGCCACATTCTTTTCGGCCGCCGCCAGGAACTCAGGCTCATCCAGAACGGCACTCGCGCGGGCAATTGCTCCCAGCATCAGGCCATTCCATGAAGCGAGAACTTTATCGTCCAGGTGCGGGCGAATGCGTTTGACGCGCGCATCGAACATCTTTTTCTTTGCTCCCGACAGCAGTTTGGATTCCGCATCGGTCAGCTTCGGATCAACAATGCTGAGCACATTCAGATTCTTGAGCGGTTGCGGATGGCTGTGATCCTCAAAATTGCCATGCTCGGTGATACCAAAATAACGCTCGGCCACTTTGAATTCAGCCTCGCTCAGTAACTCCTTCAACTGCGTGACCGTCCAGCAATAAAACTTGCCTTCCTGCCCTTCACTGTCGG
>CALBIE010000594.1 GCA_937893495.1 uncultured Verrucomicrobiales bacterium
ATCATCAAAGCGAAAGAAAACTAGATCACCAATCTAGTAATAACCAAACTCCAGGCGGCTGGTGCTTCGCACACAGCCGCGCTCCGGCCCATTTGCAATCGGGGGCAGTGCCAAGATGCGCCCAGGAACATCCGAAGAACAGTATTTCTGTTGGCGAGTTGGAATGAATCGGTATCCTCCCACCCCATGAAACCCGCCGCCAGTGTTGTCACTGTTCTCTTCATAGCCGTCGCCACCCTTTGGTCCCATAGTGCTGATTCAGCGCAGATTTCCAGATTCCTGAATCATCCAGTCATCGATCCCGCCCAACCGCAGGCTGAAGTGCAGAAGTTCGTCGAAGAACGGGTCCCAAAAATGCCCCGCGTCAAGTCGCTCGCGGAATGGGGGCGATACGCCAACCGAATGCGCGAAGATACATTGAACAACGTCATCTTCCGTGGCGCAACTCACTGGCGGGACGCGAAGACCAAAGTCGAATGGCTCGACACTGTCGCGGGCGGACCCGGCTACAAGATTCGCAAACTCCGCTACGAAGTCGTCCCCGGCCTGTGGACCGCCGCCCTGATCTATTTGCCGGACAACATGAAAGGCAAAGTTCCCGTTGTCCTGAACGTGAACGGCCACGACCGAAAGGACGGCAAGGCTGCCGACTACAAGCAGATGCGCTGCATCAACCAGGCCAAACGGGGAATGATCGCGCTCAACGCAGAATGGCTCGGCATGGGTCAGTTGAACTCGCCCGGCTTCGAACACTACAAAATGCCCCAACTCGATCTCTGCGGCGTCAGCGGGATTTCGACATTCTACCTCGCCATGTCACGGGCTCTCGACATCCTGCTCGAACTTCCAAACGCCGACCCGAAACGCGTTGCGGTTGCGGGGCTCTCTGGGGGCGGATGGCAGACGATTTTCATCAGCTCGCTCGATACGCGGGTGACCCTCTGTAATCCCGTGGCGGGTTATTCCGGATACCTCACCCGGATTTACAATCATTCCGATCTCGGCGATTGCGAACAGACGCCGAATGACCTTGCAACCGTTGCGGACTACACCCACCTGACCGCCCTGCTCGCCCCGCGTCCTGCGCTGCTCACCTTCAACGTGAAGGACAACTGTTGCTTTGCCTCCGATCACGCGTTGCCTCCGCTCCTTGACGCGGCGAAACCAATCTACCGGTTGTATGCCAAGGATGATTCGCTCCGGTCACATGTGAATCACGATCCCGGCACGCACAACTTCCTGAAAGACAATCGCCAGCAGTTCTACAAGATGCTCGGTGACTTTTTCCACCCGGATGATTCGAGTTTTGATTCATCCGAGATTCCGTCCGAAAAGGAAATCAAGTCGTTCGACGAATTGTCCGTTCCCCTGCCTGATAACAATCACGATTTCAACACATTGGCCCGGCAGGCGATGAAAAATCTTCCGCGCGACAAAAGCATCGCATCATCCGTCATCTGGCGAAACCAGCGTCGCGTAAAACTGCGCGAACTGATTAATGCGAAGGCGTATCAGGTCACCCCAAAGATCATTGGTCGCGACAAGGGTCAGGAGGTGACCGCCGTGTTCCGACAATTGAAACTTGGTGAAGACTGGACGATACCCGCCACCGAAATGACCGGCGATTTGATTCGAGGCACCACCATTGTCGTAGCTGATGGCGGCCGAAAGTCTGTGGAAAAACAGGTGGCGGAACTGATTCAGAACGGTCAACGAGTTCTCGCCGTGGATCCCTTTTATCTTGGTGAATCAAAAATCGTCAGTCGCGATTTCCTGTTTGCCCTGATGGTGGCCACGGTGGGCGAACGCCCCATCGGCATACAGGCTAGCCAGTTGGGTTCCGTTGCCGCCTGGGCCAATCGAATCTTTCGCGATGGCCCCATTACCATCCGAGCGATCGGCCCACGCATCTGTACTGCCGCCATCATCGCGGCCGGTTTAAATCCACAAAGCGTCAGCAGCCTGGATTTGGAACAGGCCCTCCCCAGCCTGCGAACACCAATTGAGAAGGATTGGAATGTTCGCGCGGCCCCGGAACTGTTCTGCTTCGGCCTGCTCGAAGAATTCGACATCCCACAACTCAAGGCTCTGGTCGGAGCACATCGAATCAAGGTTCGTTCTTCGCTATGAACACCACCCGAACATGGGGAGTGATCGGCGGTTTGGTTCTCGGACTCGTCCAGGGAAACGCCACTGCGGATGAGGCATACCTTCGCGACGTAAAGCCACTTTTGAAGAGTAAATGCTTCGCCTGTCACGGTGCGTTAAAACAACAAGCCGGCCTGCGACTCGACACGGTTGATTTCATGCGAACGGGAGGCAAAAACGGTTCGGTTATTGTTGCCGGCAAGCCATCGGACAGCCTGATGATTCAGCGGATCACCGTTGCCGACAGCAAGGCGAGAATGCCGAAGGAAGCAGAACCTCTGTCAAAAACGGAGTTGGCCATCATTCATCGGTGGATTGCCAACGGCGCCATCGCTCCTGCATCCGAAACTCCGGAAGCGAGTCCATCAGATCACTGGGCCTTCAAACGTCCGGCAAAACCGGAGATTCCTGCCTCACAGCATTCGAAGTCGTCCAATCCAATCGATGCCTTCGTAGCGACCGCCCACGCCTCCGAAGGATTGGTCGCCCGACCGCCCGTCAACGATGCGATGTTACTCCGGCGTGTTTACGTCGATCTGATTGGCGTCCCTCCGTCCCGCGACGAACTCCACGACTTCCTGAATGACAAGACTCCCATGGCCTATCGGAGAGTCGTCGATCGATTGCTCAATGATCCTCGCCACGGCGAGCGCTGGGGACGCCATTGGATGGACGTGTGGCGTTACAGCGACTGGTATGGCCGACGTTCGCAAAAGGACGTACGAAACAGTTACCCTCACATCTGGCGCTGGCGCGACTGGATCGTCCGCTCGCTTAACGAGGACAAAGGCTACGACCGAATGGTCACGGAAATGTTGGCTGGCGATGAGGTGGCACCGGACGACGATGCGACGGTGGTGGCAACAGGTTACCTTGCGCGGAGCTGGTTTTCGCTGAACACCGACGAGTGGATGAAGGACATCGTGGAGCATACCGGCAAGGCATTCCTTGGACTCACGCTGAATTGCGCCCATTGCCACGATCACAAATACGATCCGATTTTGCAGCGGGAGTATTTTGCCTTCCGCGCCTTTTTCGAGCCGTTGCAAATGCGTCACGACCGCGTGCCGGCAGGCGGGGCATTGGACAAGCTGATCGCCTACGGACAACCCGGCGGACCGAATCCGCGCAAGGCGATTGCAGCAGGGCTTGTCCGGGTCTTTGATGAGGTTCTCGACGCGAAAACCATTTTCTACACCGGCGGAGACGCCCGTAACAAACTGACCAATCAACCTCCCGTTCAACCGGCCGGTCCCGCAATTGTTGGTGGCGACCGATTGAAGATTGCCTCTCTCAAACTCCCTCCCAAAGCCTGGTATCCGGGATTGCGGGAATTCGCCATGAATGAGGACCTCCATCAGCATCAATCCGAGATAACTGCCGCACGGGTCGCGATGGATTCCGTCAGAGGAAAACCGGATGATTCGCTTGAATATCAAATCGCGGCAGCGCGCTTGAACGCGGCGCAAGCCCGCATGAATTCGCTGCGGCTACGAATTGAATTTGAACAGGCGAAACATCTTCACGAACAGAATCCTGAAACGCCGCCGGTCGCACGAAGTGAACGTCGCGCAAACCATCTGACGGCCACGGTCAAGGTTCTCGAAGCGAGAAAGTCGATCACCGAAGCGGACGACAAGGTCAAAGCGGCGCCTGACGACAAATCGCGGGGCAAGGCAGAAGCAGAACTAAAAAAGGCCAGGCAGAATCTCTCCAGCGCAGAAAAAGCCGCGGCCAGCGCGAAGAAAGCGCTGAAAGACAAAGGTGAAAAATACACGCCTTTGAGCCCGACCTATCCGGCCAAATCAACCGGACGCCGGACGGCGTTGGCCCGATGGATTGTTTCGCCGGACAATCCTTTGACGGCACGCGTGGCCGTCAACCACATCTGGGCCCGGCACTTTCATGAGCCAATCGTCGAGCCCGTTTACGACTTCGGCCGGAATGGCAACAAGCCGCGTTTTCCCCGACTGCTCGATTGGCTCGCGGTCGAATTGGTGGAATCCGGCTGGAGCATGAAACACCTCCACCGCCTGATTGTGACCAGCGAGGTCTATCGGCAGGATTCCCGATCGTTCCCGGACAATCACAAAAACCTCGTCATCGATCCAGACAATCATTTTCTCTGGCGAATGAATCCACATCGCATGGAGGCCGAAGTTGTTCGCGACAGCATTCTGCACACGGCCGGCCAACTCGACACCGCCATGGGCGGTCCGGAACTGCCCAACGCCAAGGCCGATATCACCAACCGACGCAGCGTCTATTTTGAATCGTTTCCGGAAGGCAGCGGCAAAGGCGATTTCGTTGCCCTGTTCGATGCGCCCGATCCCTGCGAGTGTTATCAGCGTTCGGAGAGCATGCTGCCTCAACAGGCACTGGCGTTGATGAACAGTCGCCTCGCGATCAATCAAAGCCGATTGCTGGCGACAAACATCGCCGGTCGGGTCGGCGAGAATGAAAACGATTTCATCCGTTACGCCTTCGAAACAGTGCTTTCCCGCCCTCCTGTTGAAACGGAAATCCAGACCTGCCGTTCATTCCTGCAAGAACAGGTGAAATTGTATTCCGGAAAAGACCTGAAATCACTTGTGAAGAAGGGGTATTCGAACACGGTCCCGGCTTCATTGGAGCCGAAACAGCGCGCCCGTGAATCCATGGTTCAGGCCTTGTTCAGCCACCATGAGTTTGTTAACGTTCCATAACTGATCCAAATCATGCAGCAATCCCCGGTATTCAACGGAACGCGGCGCGCCTTTCTGGCCGACTTCGGCATGGGCTTCACCGGCCTTGCGATGGGTGCCATGCTGCATCGCGACGGAATCTTAAAAGCGGACGCCGCGCCGGGTTGGTCGCCCCCGTCGGGTTTTCCCGTTCACACGCCACGCACCAAGTCGATCATCTGGATTTTTCTTTCGGGCGGCTACAGCCACTTGGAAACGTTCGATCCAAAACCCGCGTTGACCAAATACGCCGGGAAAACATTTGACGACACACCGTTTCCAAATCCGCTGAAATCACCGCTGCACGACATCCGATCACGGTCGGTCATTCAAAAAGTGCGGGACACATTCCCGGAGGTTTTCCCCCTCCAATTCGGCTTTCAAAAATACGGTCAAAGCGGAATTGAAGTGAGCGACTGTCTGCCCCATCTCGCGCATTGCGTCGATGACCTGTGCCTGGTGCGAAACATGTTCACGACGGACAACGACCATGCGGCGGAAAACCAGATGCACACCGGCCGTCACAAACTGGACAGCGTGGAACCCAGCATCGGATCGTGGGTGAACTACGGCCTGGCCGGAATCAACGACAATCTCCCGCAATTTGTCGTGCTCGGCGGTCCGACCCGAAACAACACCCGAACGTCCATTGAATCAGCCTACCTCGGCCCACGGCACTCCGGCATTCCGTTGCAGATCGGATCGGCAATCCCCCTTCCCTATGGAAAACATAGTCCGGATATGCTCGCCGATGAGCAGCGAAATCAATTCCGACTGATTCGCGAGTTGAACTCACTGGCGGCGAAAGAAAATCCGAAGGATGCAAAACTGCGCGCCCGCATTCGTTCCTACGAACTGGCGTTTCGCATGCAGACCGCCGTCCCCGAAGCACTGGATACCTCCGGCGAATCCGCGGCGATCAAAACCATGTATGGTTTCGACAACAAAACGACCAAGATTGCCGCGCAACGCTGCCTCGCGGCCCGCCGGATGGTCGAGCGCGGGGTTCGATTCGTTCAGGTATTCCCGACCAGCTATGGTGCCTGGGACACTCATTCAAAACTCAAGACGCGACACGCGAACTGTTGCGCACAGGTTGACCAACCGGTCGCGGCGTTATTGAAGGATCTCAAACAGCACGGCTTGATGAATGATGTAACGGTCGTCTTCTGCACCGAGTTTGGCCGCACGCCCGGCATGGAAGCCCGGCAGGCATCCAAGGATGGGCGAGACCACCATCCGCATGGTTTCACGGTCTGGTTGGCCGGCGCTGGACTGAAACCCGGCTTCGTTCACGGTGCAACCGACGAACTGGGATTCCACGCGATCGAGGGCGGCCATTACGTGACAGACTTGCATGCAACCGTGCTGCACCTGCTCGGACTCGAAGCCCGCCGCCTCGAAGTCCCCGGACGCAAACGCCTGGAAATCGATCACGGTGAACCCATTGAAGATATTATCGCCTGACAACCATCGACCGGACTCCGATGATTGAATTCCGGCAGTTGAACTCATCCTCCACCGTTTCCGATATGAAACGCATCGCCCTGTTCCCGCTGCTCGCCCTTTGTGTGCACCTTTCCGACAGCCCGACGAGCGCGGCCGAATCAACCAACGCCAAACCGGCCATCATCTCCGTGGCGGACATCGTTTACGGCCGTCTGCTCGGCGCGGGACTCCTCACCGACATGGCGTTTCCGAAGACGACGAACCAGGTGCCGGCAATTCTGTCCGTCCACGGCGGCCGCTGGCGCTCCGGACACAAGCGCGACAGTTCCGCCATCAAGGTCGATCAATGGGCCGAACTCGGATTCTTTGCCATGTCGATTGATTACCGGCTCGTCGATTGCACGCCGGCACCCGCCTGCTATCAGGATCTCCAATGCGCCATCCGTTTCATCCACGCCAACGCGATGGATTTCAACATCGACACGAACCGCATCTACCTCATCGGGCAGTCGGCCGGCGGGCATCTGGTTTCCCTGGCGGCAACACTGGGGGATGGACCGTGGAAACGGACGGGTGGTTGGGAGAAATCCACCAACGCCTTCCGCGCAGCAATCAGCGTGGCCGCCTGCTACGAACTACCGAGCTTGAGCTGGGGAAACATCTGGTCGCCGGACGGGCAGAACCTGCTCGAATCCCGAAGGCTGGCGTCGCCGATATATCACGTGCGCCGGGACATGAAGCCGTTGATGATTCTCCACGCCGACAACGACCAATCCGTTCCCATCGCCAACGCGCTGTTGATGGTCGATGCGCTTAAGAAAGCCGAGGCGGATTTCGTCTTCCACCGCTACGCAGACGCCGGCCACATGGGCATCACGCAGGAAGTCATCGACCGAACCCTGGAATTCATCCGACGGGTAGAAGCTGAGGGGAGGTAAACTTCTTCGCCCGCGCGAACAACTCATCCACCTCGCGCGGTGTGTAGGTGGGGGATTGCGAAATGAAAACAAAGTCTGGCCTGCCATCAATGCGAAACTCTTCGCGCGGAACGACGGCCATCGGCACCTCAGGCTCAGCTTCAAACGGAAACTTTTTCACGTCCAACGGATCCTTGACCCGCTCGGCCAGGCCCGGTTCGAACTGCTTCAACTGCACGAAGCCGGATTTGCTCGAAAAGTCTTTCATATGCATCCATTGCACATCGTCCTGGCACCGAGGGTGGGTGACGTAGGTCAGCCGGCCGATCCATCGCATTGCCAGCGCGTAGAGGATAAAGTTGCAGTTGTTGAGCGCCCACGGCTCTTTGCTGCGCGGAACGCGCCGACGCTTGACCGGCTGCGCCAGAAACTCCTCGGCGATGTAGAGGCTCGACAGATTCCCCAACCCCATGTCGGCGTGCGCATCCACGTGAATGACCTCAAACGGAGTTTTCAACACGCCGTCGCGAATCATCCGCTCCCAGTGAAAGAACACTTCCTTGTGATGTTTGCACACCTCGCCGGGAATCGGCTGCGCCTCCGCCAATCCGCAATGCTCACGCAGATACGCCAATGCTTCATCGATCGGCTCAACCCGATACTCCTTGGAACTCAACCGCCGCTTGGGCTCGTCCTGACAATGGAAAATCCGGTCCAGAAAAAAATCCAGGTCGATGTCGAGAATGCGTTGCATGGGTTTTGTTGGCGGCAGGAAAGCAGCGAAGCGGGTGGTTGAAGCCGGGCTAACACATGACCGTCACCGGGTATCGCCTGAACATCGGATCATCAGTCACAACCGGAACCATGCAGCCGGCGCGCGGACTTCAGTCCGCAGAAACGTGGTTTTGCCAATCGACTCCCGCGGATTTCGATGGGTGGTTCTGAAACACGAAAAGGCGCGGAGTCCCGGCGACATTGGAAAGAGCGTGAACGCTGGTGGAAAGTGGATGCTTCTGCGGACCAAAGTCCGCGCTCCTGTCGCTTCAATTTCATGGTTCCGGCTCAAAATCACCTCGTTCTCCGGTTGCTCGAGCAGCGCTTTCACACGTTTGGAAAGCCGAGCAGGCGTCGAATCAGCCCAGAGAAAAACGTGCGTATCAAGCAGGACTGTCATCGCCATTCGCTCCCACCCAAAATGAATCCGGCAATGACGCCGTAAAGTCGTCGGTCATGATGACCTTGCCCTGATGAAAACCTATGGCGAATGGCCGTGAAGGAGGCTCATCGGCGGTTTCTTCAACGCGAACCTTCACCGCCTGCCCGCCGGAAAATGGAAGTTGCGACAGGTGGATTTCACCCTCCTGCCCGACCACCGCGTCTGTTTCAAATACCCGCACGACCGAAACACTAAGCCTTGTTCCGGCAATCCGCAACACTACTTCAAGGCTCGAACGGCATCTCCAACCCGCACCCACAAATTCCCGGATGCCTTGACGCCGAACTCGTTCAAGCGTTCGACACGCACGAGGTAATCGCCCGGTTTCTTGAAACGATGGACCGTTTCCGCGTATCCATTTGGAGCAAGCTTGACCGCATTGCCATCGGATCGCACCTCCACCTTCGGGCTGCCATCGCCGAAATCCCAGACCTCTTTCCCCTCGCGTGATTGCCCCTGTATGAATGAGCGCACTTTGAAGGTCACGGGATGACCGGCACGGATTCCCTTGGTGGGATGATAGTTTGGATGCACCGTGGTGATATGCCGCTCCGGATGTTCACGGTCGTACACGATGACCACGGCAAAGTCGTAGGCGACGTTTCCCTTACCGTCGGTCACTTTGAGGGTTTCGCTATGACGGCCGGGAGTCGTGTATTTGCGTTTCACCCGCGCTCCGGAAGCCGTAGAGCCGTCGCCAAACGTCCATTCGTACTTCACGACCTTTCCCGCCGCCGCCCAAGACTTGGATCCGTCGAGCGTGACGGTTTCACCGGTCCAAAGCAGATGATGCGGACGGGCCACGGCGATGACATCCGGTTTGTTAGCCTGCAAATACGCCTGCCAGAGGAATGCGTATCCCTCCTGCGTGCCCCATTTGCCGGACGGCTGACGGCTCTTGATTTCGAAATGCAGATGGGTCCACCCGCCACTGCCACCTTCCTTGCCGAGCGTTCCCAACCGATCGCCCTTCTTCACCCGCACGCCGGGCTTGATGCGCGGATCGATTTCCTTCAGGTGACTGTTACGATAATACCAGCCCCGCTCATCCAGCAGATACACCACATCGTAACGCGGCCCCACCGGGGTGTCGCGTCGATGTTCCGGCAGGGTCTCGCCCGCCGCCGACACCACCAGCCCATCCACGGCCGAAACAACCTCAACCAATCCCTCGCTGCCGCCGATGTCGAGTCCACTGTGATAGTAAATGCTCTTCTTGTACGGCGCTTCACCGCCATCGACGTAAACCGGGTCGTTCGCCATCTGCGTGTCCGTTGCAAACCATTTCTGTTTCGCCGGATAAATGAAGCTGTCCGGTGCAACCCACGGTGATTCCGCCGGCCAGAGGCGCAAACGTGCGTCCTTGTCGAGTCCCCACGAACCCGGTGTGCCCTTCACATTGTAGCCTTTCGTGATCGGGCAATCGATCTGCACACCGCCGACCTTCCACGGCAGATTGTAGGTGCCCGACACGAGATTCACCCGTTTGCCATTCACCTCAACCGTCACGACGGCCTTGCGAACCGCACCGGCGACCGAGTCCAGTTCCTCCTTCAGATCGATCAATTTAACTTTCGCCTTGGAGTTGTCGGCAAGTTCGACTGTCGCCAATTCGCCAATGGTCAGGTCCACGGCGCGAACGAGTGGCGTCATTGCCGCCTCTGAACCCGCGCAAAAGATACTCAACGAAAAAGCCAAGGAAAGAATCCGGTGCATGGTTTAGATTATGAACAGTTGAACGGCCATTGCGCAACGAAAGTTGTCACCCGTGGCGCAGGCGGCCCGCCTGTGAAAAAACGTGTGTTGCAACTGGCTTGACCGACCGTCCGCAACCTTCGGTTTCAGTCGGACATCTCATGCCGGCTGGAAGCCGGCGCTACGGTGTCGCTTTCAGAAACGCAATCAAATCCGCCATCTGCTGTGGGGTGATTACCTGCTCCAAGCCTTCCGGCATCAGTGACAGCGTGGATGCCCGCATCGACGCAATCTGCCCGCGCGGAATCTCGGTTCGAATTCCCTGCGCCTGCACCAGCGTCACGCCAGCCGTCGAGTCTGACTGGATGATGCCCGACAACGACCGGTCGTCCCTGGTCTCGATTTCATAGGCTGTGTAGCGCGGTTCAATGACCGAGTTCGGATCGAGAATCGCCACCAGCAAATCATTCGCGTTCTTGTTGCGATAAACGGAGATGTCCGGCCCGACATTCACGCCAAGCCCGTTCAACGCGTGGCACGTCGCGCACGCGCGTTCGAAGACGGCACGCCCATTCGCGGCGATTCCCGTCAGGGTCAACACGGACTGGTATTGCCGCAGCACCGCAGCCCGCTTCTTCGGCGCTTCCATCGGCACCAGTTTGCCGGCGCGGGCAACAATCTTTGCATTGCCATGGCGCGCCAAACGCAGGCGACTCACGTGATCAATCTCGCCGGGTGAAACCGTGCCCTTTTCCACCGCATCCAGCAGCACTCGAATCCACTCTTCCCTTCGCAACAATTCCGTGACGATTCCACCGCGAACGGCCGGCGCAAGTGTTGCCCAATTCGCCAACAGGAAACCGGGCACCTTCGCGTCCGCACGTCGTGTGATCATTTTCACGGCTTTCGATTGCAGTTCAATGGGATGCACCGGCCGAAGCAGTTCCGCCAGCCGCGGAAGGTCCCGTTCGTAGGAATTGAATCCCCGGCCCGCCAACCGCACCGCCGCGAGACGCATGGCTGTCGTGTGCGACTGGTCCATTGCCACGACCATGGCAAATTCGTGTGCCGTCTTGATCGACCGCGCGGCTTCCCTCGTCGCGGCATCGGTCGAATCAACGTAATTGCGAATATCGACTCGGTTTCGTTCCAAAGCGTCCTGCAGGGCGACGAGGGTCGCCCAATCACCGGGCTGCCAATGCTCCTGCCTCCGCGACACCGCGTGGCGCAACATTTGCCCGACGACTTCCGGTTTGGCAGTTGCCGCGACAATGCCAATCAATTGCCCCAGCATTTCGCTCCGGCCGGGCGTTTCCACCTGGGTCCTCGCCACCGACTCAAGAATCACCGACGCGCAATCCCTTGCCGAACTGAGAATTGCGGCACGCATCCAGGGATGGCCCAGATCTTTGACCGCCAATCGAGCGAGAAACGAACCAGCAGTTGCTTCGGAAATCTGCCCAAGACTGAGTGCCAGTTGGTAGCGCACGAACCGATCCGCATCCTCGACCAGCAACGGCAACCTTCGAATGAGTTCCGATTCACCGCCGCTACCGGCCGATTCGCAGATCCGAATGGCATGTCGCCGTACCGGCGCGTCGGCGTCCGCCAAAGCCGCGCGCAATACAGACTGTGAAACACCATCGGGAGACAAACCGTCAAGCAGGCACAGGGCAATCAGTCGAGTCACCGGCGGTTTTGCGGACTTGAACTGAGTCTCCAGCGCCGGAACTGCGGAGCGGTCCTTGCGGATTATCAATTCACGATGGATCAGATCTCGCAACGTGCCATTCGGCGTATCCAGATGATTCACGAGCGTCCGCACATCGGCATCTCCAAGATCGGGCATCGCCCTCAAACGGCCACCCGACGGCAACACGCGATAGATTCGCCCCATTCCCGCGCCGGCCCGCACGTCGAGTTCCTTGAGTCGGTCTTCGGGAATCCAACGTGGATGCTCGATGACGGAGCGGTACATATCCACCACCCACAGCGCACCATCCGGTCCCGTCTTCACCTGCGCCGGTCGAAACCAATTGTCCCGCGAGGAAAGGAATTCGGACGTCTGCTCATCCTCGGCGCGATGTCCCGCGAAGACCGGGCCGTCCGGTTTCAATCGCAGTCGCCGAACAACATTATGCACCGGTTCACAGACGAAGGCGTCCCCGTAGAAATCCCCACCCACCACGCTGTCGCGATGAATCCCCAGCCCGCATCCGGACGTGACCCGGTTGTAATGCGAGGGACGATTGAACCGCGTAAGCAGTTCGCTGGTGGGATAAATGCGTTCAGGCTCGTCGCCCACGGGAACATAGACACGGTCAGCCGGAAGAAACACGTGAGGATTGCGATCGCGATAGCGATGCTCCATTGGGTAGCCGAAAAGCGAACTGCTGTTGTTGCAACCGAACCAATTGTCCCAGTCATCACGCACGCGCCCCTGCTGCGTGTATCCCGAAGCCGGTTCAAATCGCTGGAAGTCCGGGCTGAAGCGAAAATCCCGACTCCCCAGGGTCACCGGTTTCTTCGCAGCCGGCCAATTGATGTTTCCCCCACGCAATCCGTTCGCTCCGTAAATCCAATTGTCCAATCCAAGCTCCAGGCTGTTGACCCGTGCCTGATAATTGTCCGTCACGAATCCGGAGAAGACTTTTCGCACCACGTCGGCGCGACCGTCGCCGGTCGTATCCTCGGCGTAGAGAATATCAGGCGCGGCACAGATCAGCGCGCCCTTGCCCCACGCGGTGATGCCCGTCGGAAACGGAATGTCCTTGAGAAACAAAGTCGCGGTTTCGAATCGGCCGTCCTTGTCCCGGTCCTCCAGCAACCGCACCCGCCCACCGGGCTGATAATTCCCATCCAACCCGCTCGGATAATCGTTCATCTCCGCCACCCACAACCGACCGCGCAGATCAAAATCAATCGCCACCGGATCCACCACCTGCGGTTCCGAGGCGACGAATTGCACGTAATGCCCAGGCTTGGTCGTGAAATACGTCGTCGAATCGGTCGCCGCAACCGGCGGGGGCATTGCGCCTTTGGCATCCGCTGACTTGAACTGACTCGGAATGATCGACGCAAGTGCGCCAAAAACCCGGTTTTCCACACCGGCCGCAAAGACGTTTGGCCGGTCGTAATAACGCATCGACGACTCGCCCTCGTAACCGCCCTCGCGCAATACCCGCTCGGAGGGGATGTAACACGGCACGTCGTTGGCATAGGCGTTCACCCAGGTGCGTTCCCGGTCGAACTCACGTTTCAGGCGGACCGAATAATCGACCACAACCTCGCCCGGCAGAAACACCATCAGCAGGTCGTCCCCAAAACTCCACGACTGAACGTAATACGCGATTTCGGATTCCAGTTTCTCACCACGATCCATTCGCTTCAGGTTTTTCTGTGCGTGGTAAGCGGTCGGGCGCGTCTGCGATCGCGCGCGCGCCTCCCATTCCGTCCGTGAACGTGGGGTCAAGAACGGAAGATTCGTCATCGCGCCCCGGCATTTCGGAGGATGACCGATTGGCCACAAGTCCTTTCGTTCCAGAACGTCAATCACCCGGTCGGCGACTTCACGGCCATTGACTTTGGCGAAGTCGAGTCCAAACCGCTTCGCCGGCCGTTGGTCACCCGCACACCCGATTCCAATGAGTGCCGTCGCACCGGGGAATTCTTCCTCCAAATACTCCTGCGTGTATCCGGCCCAGTCACCGCAGATGCGGTTGAATTTCCCGGATATCGCCGTGCAGTGACAGGCATAGTTCGCGAATATCGCCATCAGTTTCCCACCCGCATCACTCACGCGCATGACCGGTACGTCGCTGTCCGTCGGACCGCCTCCATAACGCCGGTTCTCCGCCATGTTCGACCGACCAATGCCATACGAAACATTCGCCGGTTTACCATTCGCCAATGCCTCGGTGGCCACCGTGACCAGGGCATCCGTCAACTCGCACGTGTATCGTTCAATCGTCGCACGCTCCGTTTCGGTCAAATCCACACTGAACAGATTCGCCAACACCCCTTTCAACATCGGCGCGCTGTGCGTGTGACTGGAAAGAATGGCGATCCGATCGGGCTTGAGTTTCGTGGAGTGTTGTAAGCGCTTGACAACTTCGATCCGAACATGGAGCGGAACACCACAATTATCCACAGTGATCAAAACCGCCGGATTATCCCCCTTCGCGTCAAACGCCAGTGCCTTCGCCCAGATGCGTTGCTCGACGCCTTCAGATACCGACGTCCGGTTTCCGTAACCACTGAGCCGAATCGGGTAATCGGGCGTGATGTCGATACGCGCAACGCCGACTGTTTGAAGACTCCCATCGGCCGATGCTGATATTGCAAAGGCAGCGGCAATAATGATGAGCGGCACTGAACCGAAAACTTTTGTCATTGAAAGATACTGTTGAACTCTCGAGCTACTTTCCGACTACTTCCTGCCACTCGTGGATTACCTCAAGCCCATTCCATTGCGTTGGCAATGCGACACCACCGACCGGCCTGACAAACAAATCAAAGTGAGTCCCGCCTGCCTTCACCTGCGGAAGGGTGCGGGGAGCGAATTGAAAATCGATCGAACACTCCAGATGCGTCGCGGGCGACAGGTCGCCGCCATTCCGCAGTCGCAACCACAACCCGTAAACAGCCTTGCCTCGCGACTTGACCCACTTGTCGAGTCCAACTGAATGTTCGCCGTCAACCGTAATCACATCGAGCGAATCGTACTTGCGGCCATCCGTCGACACCTCCACAACCGGCACCGCACCCGTGCTGGACTTTGCCCAACGCAATCCGCCGCCGAGAATCGCATAGGGCCATTCCAACCGAACCGGTTTCGCGAGAGAAGCAGCTCCAAGTTTCCGCACAAGCCGACCATTCGCAAAGATTGGCGGTAAAGGTTTGCCCGCGAAAAGGACGGCGTGAACTTCTTTGCGATTGCTGAAATCAAAAATCATTTTATCGCCGGGCTGCAAAACCGGCTCGAGTCGATGGCCGATGTTGTCGAGTCGATCCAAACTCCGATTGTTGTCCGTCGTCGTGTAAAGCCGGGCGATGGCCGCGGTATCCGAACCAATCGGATCGCGCGGGGTCTTCCGAATAATCTCGGGATGGACGCTGAGCTCTTCAACGCTGGCGATATGCCCGGCGGGCATCCGGTAGAAAACCTCGTGATCCGGATCGATCATGTGCCAGCGCCCATCGAAGAACGTCTCGGCGACGACATGCCCGTCCAACCCCCAAACACGTGATTTCAGTCCCGCCAGGCGGGCGAGCGACGCGGCATTGCGCGCCGAATCATCGCAGAAGCCATAGCCGTACACGTTGATGAACCGCACCGGGTCATGCACCTCCGCGCCGCCCTCGGCCGGATAATAGTGGTAACGCCAATCCACGAGAAACTTCCAGATCGCGAGCGTCTTCTCCTCATCGGTCATCTTGGGCTTGAGAATGCTCTTCAGCATTCCCTCGCTGCTCGTCAGATCAGGCCAACCGGCGGCGGCGATTTTCGGGATCACGGCCGTACCGGAATCCAGATTGCGAATCTCCAGGCGGCGATTACTGATCTTCGCGTCCTTCGGCGCCGGAATAGAATAGCTGTTCCGCAATCCTGACACGCGGACCGTGATTTGATGACGCCGCACCCGTTGCTCGCTCACCAGTTCATACTTCCGACCGTTCGTGCGCGGATCCGAATTGTCGCTCGACGAAAAATACAAGGCCCCCTCCGTCCAATGACTATAACGCCCTCTACCCTCGTTGCGAATCTCCGTATGCCGGCTTCGCGGCCCTGAAAGCGGCTTGCCATCCTCAAGCAACCGACACGCCGACCCTCCACCCTTGTCGCCAGATCGTCCACCCGTCAACTGCGCGATGTAACCAAATCCTGATTCGGGCCGAATCGCCGTCGGTCGAATGATCTCCGCAATCCGTTCATGTGAAATCTCACTCCGCGTCTTTATCTCCGGCGAAAGAACTGCGCCCGTGGCAGTCAGCGTCAGAACGCCAATCCATGCCCATTGGAGTGCTCGAACCAATGAAAAGAGAGTAGCCGTTCGGCTGGCACGAAGCAGTTGGAGCGCGGAATTCATTCCGCAGAAACGTGGATTGGCAAATCGGATTACGAGTTTTCTAAACGGAGGATTTGACACATCAGCCTGTGACGAGTCCCGACGACATGGGCAAGTATCTAACCGCTTACTGCGACCGGACGCTTCCGCGGCATGAATGCCGCGCTCCAGCCGTTTCAACTGGTTGATTCCGGTAAAGAAACCATGTTTCCAGCCGGTGTTCATTTCCTTCGATTCCCGCATAAAGTTCATTCAATCGAATCCGTTGCCCTATTGACGCGTCCCGCCAGAGGCGGGTGCTACCTCGGCTTCAATTCCCGCAACATCGCCAACACGTTTTCCGTAATCGTCTCCGACGCATCGACGGCCAGGTAACTCCATCCGGACCGCCAGGTTTCATATCCACCCAACGCATGCTGTTTGGGTGACGGCAGATAACCGTTGTAACCATTCGCCAATGTCACAATGAACGTGGACTTGAGCGGACTTCGCTTTTTGATTTCCAGTCCAATCTCGGCAAACACCTCGCACGGAATGGCCACAACGCCCAGGTCACCGATACGCAGGACCTGCAGCTTCACGCTGACCTTGTCCGGTTGGTCGTGAATCCGAACGGTTTCCTGAGCATACACCTCATCCATCTTCAATCTCTTCGGATTGGCGGCGGCCGCCAGCTTGGCTTTCGCGTATTCCAGGTCGTCAGCGTCCGGCTTGCGCACACCCAGTTTCACGATTCGTTCAGCCATCCCCAAGGAAATGGTTTCAGAGTGTCGAACCCCTTGCCGGACATCATTGGCAACATCGGCAATGCGATTCGCGACGGCGGCAATGCGTTCCATCGGCACGGCGGCCGGTCGTGGCTTGAGAAAGTTGTAATTGTTCACGTCGCCGCTCGCGCCGTTGGAAAGCAATCCGACGAATGATTCGTCGCCCTTCACGCGATTGCCAATCTGCCGCGCGAACTCGCCGAAGTAATCGGCGGACAAATGCCCCGGCCGGATGCCGCCCACGTAGTGGAGCCCATAATTCGCGAGAACGGCGATCGGCTTTCCATCCGTTCCCTCCATCGACAGAATGGCAACTTCCGGATCAACCGGGCCGGCCGGCTTCTTGAGCACATTGGAGCCGCGCGGCGGATTCGTCCGTACGAGATCGTTTGTTTTTCCAAAGGGATTGGCCTGCAGAGCAACTGGATGAACAAACCATCGCCGATTGCTGATCTCGTTGGGTTCGGTCCCGCTGCCCCAGCCGATGCGGGCCGGCCGCAAGTTCGCCGCCGCCTGGATCACCGCGTCGGCGATTCCCCGGGTCAACTGCTCCACGTAATCCGCGCTCGGATTGCACAATGCCAACGGAACTACCGTCGGCGCGGAATGGGTGTGCGTGGCGGACATCATCATCCGGTTCACCGGAATGCCGGTCTTTTTCGAAGCGCGGCGTTTTGCTTCATCGAAAATCTCCCGTGATATGAGACAGCAATCCACCACCACAATGGCGACACGCAGTGTCCCGTCATCCAGCGCAACCGCTCGGGCGTGCAAACGGTCCTGCACAGCGATCCCCTGACGGTCCGTGAATCCGCCCGTCATCGAGACGGGAAGTTTTTTCGGTGTGACATCCACCGCCATCGCACCCGCGCGAAAAGCGGCATTCGCATCGACCGCCGTCATCAAGCCAACAGCGGCAACGAGGGTGGAGCGGAACAGTTTCACCAAT
>CALBIE010000595.1 GCA_937893495.1 uncultured Verrucomicrobiales bacterium
GTCAGATATCCATCCGACGGATTGCAAATAGTTCAATTGCTACGCGGAACACACGAAATGCTATCGAGTTGTCTCTTGCAGACGCATACGACTTCAACGAGTACGTCTGGACGGGCGAATTATGTACCAGGTAGGGGAGAGAATGATGCCGTCTAATAGCTGTCAGATTAGCATTTCATATCCCCGGAGTCACCGCATTTGCACTTCGGCGAGATTTCACCCCCGCAAATCTGGCATGCGCTGCGGATTAACGCCACCCGTCATCGAATCTCCGAATCGCAGTGGCGCGGCGGTCAGTTCCTTGCCGAGATCGGATGGCGCGAATTTGCGTATCATCTGCTCCATCACTTCCCGCAAACGGTAAGCCGACCGATGCAATCGTCGTTCGAGCGATTCCCATGGCGGCCTATCGGCGATTGAAGCGATAACTTCGGATCGGGTTGACGTTGAAGTTGCCCCGCTGGCTATAGGTGGTTTCACCCATGCCCGGCCTGTTCCGAAGAGTTGGCGGGAGTCGTCTGATCGAGTATGAGTATTGCCAGATATCGTGAAGTTCTCGGAAGCCAGAGTATTGAGGCTGCCGCTCTTGGGCGGGATTGGAGCGATATGCGCCTGGCTGGCGGGCGAGGTGTTGATTGGGTCCTTCGCCGGCTTGGTGACCGAATTTACGCCGCCCACCTTGCTCGCCAGTGCCGCGGATACGTCGCGCTTCCAGTTGACGTCACTTGAGGAACCCGTCCTGCCATTCAAAGAGGAGTTGCAAAAGCGATTGGATCGCGAACTGGCCAAGACGGGTGATATCCAGGTTTCGCTCATGTGGAACAACGTGAACGATCTGGATCTCCACTGCGCCGGTCCGGATGGCGCGCGCATCTTTCATAATCTTCGCAAGTCGCCCACGGGTGGAGAACTCGACGTGGACATGAATGCGCGTGAGGAAATTCGCTATCGCTACAGTGTCGAGCGGCTTCGTTATCGCATCACGATGGTGCTCGATTATTCGGGCAGCATGCGGGGAAATCGATTGGTGGAAATGAAAAATGCCGCCACTCAATTTGTGAACGAGATTGCCCGGGCTCAGTATGAAATTTCAGTGGTTCAATTTGAATCGGATGCTTTGCTCGCCGAGCCGTTTTCGCGCGATGTTGCGAGGGTGACGAAGGCGATTCATGATCGCGGAGCCGGGGGAGGGACGATGCTCGGACGGGGTATGAGCGTCGCTCTGGGTCAGATTGGTGCTCCCTCGCGTCGCCCCGATGCGCCCAAGGATGTCATTCTGTTGTTTACCGATGGCAAGACCCGTGACGAAGCCGAATGCTTTCAACTGGCAGCGTCCGCAAAGCAGCGCAACATCGAAGTGATCGCGATTGGTGCGGGCAGTGTGAATATCGGTTTTCTGCGGAAACTGGTCAAGGATCCGAAAAGTGTGTTGTTCGCGAAAGAGGGGGGGGTGAGCAAGATGTTCGCGGCGGTGGCTTCGAAGTTGAAAACGTCCAAGATTGATATCGTCAAGAGCCCGGACTTTCAATTTTCCGAACGCTCGAAGATTACGAATGCTATTCACAACGTTGGTGTGGTCATCGGGACGGGGTGGATCGCGCCGCGCCAATGGCAGGGCGTCGCCGGTGGTGTGGCATTGTTCGTGCGCGACTTGATTACGGAAGGGCATTCGGTGTTTCTTGCGTCGGCAAATCGGAACGGGGTTTTCGTAACGCCCCCCACAACCAGCTTCACGAACCTGGTCGAGGCCTTCAATTCGATCACCCCGGATCGCGTTACGCATCCGGATTTGATCGTCAACGCGGCGCGGCGATACCTGAAGTCATTTGATACGAATGCCCCCACTGGACAAAGCGGCCTGATTGTCATTGAACCCATTCCGCTCGGGGCGAAACCGGAGAGTGTCAGCGCCGGCCTGGGCAATCTGGCGACCTCGGGTTTCACCTGTTTCAATTTCCAGATTGAACAACCTGACCCATTGAACGGGGCGCGTCGTCTGCCAGGGTTTCGGGTGGTCGAGCAACCGACCGAGGCGTGGTCGGCGTCGGCCGTGCAGGTCGCGCAGCCGAACGTCATGCAGTTCACCAACCAGAGCGGCTTTTTCACCTGGCTCAAGCCGCGCGTGCTGCAGCGCATGCAGTTTGCGCCGACCATGGCGCGGCAAAGGGAATCCACTCGTCGCATTTCCGAAGTTCCGGTTGAAAACATTTACTGGCCGAAAGCCGGGGCGCCCCCGGGTGAGTATCGCGTGGAGGTCGTGCATTTCCGGCAATACGTGAATATTCCAACCGTGTATCATGTGGCTATCCGGACACCGTGGAAAGTCCTGGAGTTTAACGGTGTCGTCGCCGCAGGGCAGACTAATCATGTGCATACGTTCAATCTTGATCCAGTCGGTGACTATGCGCGGTGGGAAGCAGGTCAATTGCGTGAACATCGCTTGAAAGTCAAGGTCGCAAAGGGCGAATACCTGCGCGACCTCAAGGCTGTCGTAGCCTCCTGGGAACAGTTTCCGGAACGGCAGTGGATCAGCGAGATCGGGCTTGCGGGCGGTTGGGCGGGAGTGGTCGCCTTCTTCATTGGCGGCATGTTGCAATTTGGGCAACGCCGCTACTCTCTCCGGCAGGCGGCCGCTCAGCGACGCACGATTCTCGCTGCTGCGATAACGATGGTGGTCGCCGTTGTTGGAGCGGTGACGGCCCAAGTGGTTGGCGTTGCAATTCCTGAACGCCTTTTTGAGGTGCCGATTCCAATTCCTGAAATGAACCTGATTGCGCAAACGTTGGGCTGGCCCGTGTTGGGAATAATCGTCGGTGGCGGTATGGCACGAGTGATTCCAAACTTTCCGTTCTCCCGGGCGATGGTGGTCGGAGCGGTGGGCGGTGTAATCAGCGGGATGATGTTTGAATTGGGCACCCACTCCTTCGGTGATTCCGGATCTCGATTTATTGGAATTTTCAGTCTGGGTATCGGACTCGGTTCGCTAATCAAGATAACCGAGCGACTTGCGCGCCGCGCGGCATTGATCGTCCACTGGGATCCAGTAAACCGGAGTGTCATTAACATTGGATCGCGGCCCGTTGTGCTTGGGAGCGATCGCGCGGTGGACGTGTATCTGCCGCGTGAGAAGGGTTTTCCGGACACCTCAGCGTCAGTGACGATGCGGCATGGTCTGGTCGAGTTGGAAAATCGGTTGAGTGGTGACAGCGCGTTCATGCAGAACGGCAACAAGGTCAAGATTGGCGGGATCTGGATTGAAATCAAGACGGATGCCCGTTCGCGTTAAATTTTGCCGGATGATTGAAAAAAGGGCGGTCAATGACCGCCCTTTGCGTTGATTGGATTCTATCGGGTTGCTCAAAATGGACCGCCGTCATCACACTCAATGGGTTCAATCCGCGGATAAAATGTTTTCGATTGCGAGGCGGAGCATGGAGGCGATAAGGAATGTTTTCAGGCCGCGTAGTGACGATTGATCAGGTCGTTTTGTATCCAAAGAAGTTTGTTGAATGCGCGTAACGTTTTCTGGCGCGCTTCATCATTCATCTCCATTCGAAGAATCGTCTTGTTCAGGAGGTCGCTGACGTAACCCATGAGGGCGTTCATTTGCACGAGCGGCACGCGGATTTCCGGATTACCTGCGTCGGAGGTGTGTTGGCACCCGACATGATTGAGATAGGTCACCAGCTTCGCATCAAAAGGAGCGGTGACCAGTTTTTCAAAGTAGCGAGACAGATGCTGTTTCCGAAATTTGATTTGTGGATGCTCCATGTCCAGATCATCGAGCTTGGCTGGAATAGGGCCGGCAAATCCATCCTGTCGTGGCACAAAATGGCGCCACGTGGCATCCTGTTGGATTAGCTTGTAGTAAACCCCGTCAACCAATTGCGAAACCAATGGTGCCAGCATTCCCGCCAGGGAATGGATCTGGGCGATATCCTCGGCGCCAAAACCGATGAATTCGCAGAGGTATTCAAAGCGATACTCCACGTCCGATTCCAGACGGCTCTCGTCGATTTTCTTCATTGGGATTTAACTGTAGTTAAAATCCCAACCGCCTCCTCGTCGACCATTTAATCTGACGCCCTATGGTGTGTGATTCGCGGCTGGTTCCGGTAATTCCCGGACGACTTGATCCTCAAAATAACTGAAACCAAACCCGGTCAGGCTTACCAGATCCACACAGCCATCACGACGCTGATGCAGTCCCGGGTGAATCCGCGCCTCCGGTTTGCTGGCCTCCGGATAAAACTGCATCGCGTTGGTCTCGATGCCCATAATCGTCCCGACATGCGCGGCGAGTTGGCAATGGGAAACCTGCGCGAGCATCGGGTTGGTCAAATCCTGCACCATCAATGTCATGCCATGTGCCTTCGCCCAGCAGGCGGAAAGGAGCGCGCCCGTCTGCGTTTTGCACGTTTTCAACGCCACGCCGGTCCAGCCGAGTTCGCGGCCGACGCGAATGTGTTCCCAGTCGTGCGCGCTTTCATCGAGGAACAGGGGTTTGCGCGCGGACACGCTGTGGACATCGATGCGATGCTTCTCGAGGTCGTAAGGAAAGGGCTGCTCGACATAGAGCATCATGCCGTAGATGCGCGGTTGCTCCACGCACAGCCGGTCGAGGATGTCGTTCACGTAGGCAGGTTCTGTGACCGTGCAGTTGAAATCTGCCGTTAACCACTCCACCTCTTTCTCAATCGCGATCTGTCCGACCGTGATCAATCGGTCGTAATCCCAGTCCGAATCATTGCCGCGCAATTTGATTTTGAGGCATTTCAATCCGTCCACATCGATCCAATCCGGCAGGATGACCGGATAGCCGTCAGCCGGGTCGGAGCCGTCCAGTTCGCCGCGGTCGAGTTTATCCAGTCCACCAACGAGATGCCACGCGCGAATTTTTCGATTGGTCATCCGCGTGGCAACGAAATCCGAGGGATACTTGCCCTTGAACGAAACGCTCGTTCCCGCCTCCGGCTTAAGAAACTCATCGAGCGAACGCGACATAAATTCCGAGGTATAAGTGCTGTAAATCGGGCGTCGATGCAGGCACCCATAGGCATCGTGAACCGCGATGTCAAATAACGAGGCGCAGACGAGTGCGGCAAGCCACGGCATTGGCTCCATGCCCTTGCGTTCGTCGTTCACTTGTTTGAGGACTCCCGGTAAAACGTGCTGAATGAAATCCTGCCCGACTTCAATCGGGTGTCCCTTGCTATCGAATTGCGACCATTCCTTCGCCAGGCGCACGCAGAAATCTTTCATCATGTCGTGACGGGCCTCATAACCCATGGTGCTGGGCCACACCCAGGTCACGCTCAACGGTGTTTCGCCCCAGCCGGTCGCGCGCTTGCCGTTGCTGTCCTCCACGGTGACTTTGACTCTTGCGCAAGTGACATAGGTTACGGTTTCTTTGCCGAACTTGAGGGGCACGCGTGTGTGAACCGGGAGAAAATAGAGCGTCGCGCCAACGCAGCGAATGTCAGTCGATTTCATGGTAGTAAATGCGGAGAGACCTTTACCCGATGCGGGGCACGAGACCAAGTTTCGTTTTTTCCTCAATGGTGGGGCGAAGCTCCCGTTGAGCCCGCTTTGGAACTCCGACGGAGTGAAAGACTCCTCTGTTATCCCTCCGGGATTCTGATGAAGGCTCAGCGGGAGCTTCGCCCCACCGGCTATTTGGAATCCTTCCGCTTCAACAAAACCGCATGCACTCGCGCGCAGTCGCCCATGTAACCATTTTCATCGGCATCCTTCGCTGCCTTTAGGATGAACTCTCGCGCTTTCTTGTCGTCCCCGTGCGATTCGTAATACAGACCGAGGTAATAGTTCGCGTAGAAAAGCTGATGTGCCCGGTTCTGCTCGCGTCCACTTTGCGCCGCCTTCAAAACGTCTTCCACGGACTTTTTGCCGGCGAAGAGTCCATGAATCTCAAACATCGGGACGCGCGAATCTCCTTCGATCTCGATGAACTCCTTCTTCGCCTGTGCGAGATTGAGTCCCTTCGCGGTGCAGATAAAATGAAATACAGCATTTTCCACGTCAGCGGAGTTGACGGTTTGATGGATGGTAAACTGTCGGCGGCCTTCCTGGTAGCGTCCGGCGTAGTAATACGCAATGCCACGCTGCCAGTGGTGCGGCTCGCGGCTCGGCAACAGCTCAATAAACTTGTCCCAGTCCGCAATGGCTTCCGTGAGTTTGGCCTGCCGAAAGTATGCCGACCCGCGTTCCTGATACGCGCCGGGATGCTTGGGATTCAACTTGAGAACGTTCGTGTAATCAGCAATCGACTTCTCGTATTGCCGCAGGCCTCCGTAAAGATTAGCACGATAGGCCCAGGCGGCAACGGATTGAGGGTGCTCCTTGACGGCTTTGGTTGCGAGTTCAATGGCGCCAGATATGTCTTTGCTCTGGTAAGCAGTGTAGGATTGTTTGATCAATTCATCGACTGCGGATTCAGCCGCCGGGCAAACCGTTGCGAACAAGCATATCGCGATCAGGCCAGGAACGATTCGGTTAAACTTCCAACGAGGCATTACCTTTAGCAGCACGGTCGGTACGAGGTTGGGCTCGATAGGGCGCTCGTAGCGCAGGCTTCCAGGCTGCATGGAATCAGCATCGTACCCGCACGCGTTCGAATCATTCGACGACGTTGGTTGGCAAATGAAAGCCTTCTGCAGGCGGGACGCCTGCGCTACAGGCAGGTTGACGGGAGGTGTTCGCATTTGTCGTGACAGTAAGCCTGATTGATGGATGCTTCAATGACTATGAATCGGCTCCGTATTTTCGTGTTCCCAATTCTTTTTCTGTTGGTGAACGTCTCCACGGAATCATCCGCTGCTGCCCTGAAAGACGGGCGTTACCTCTACGTCGCAGTGCCGGGAATTCGGAACTACCTCGAATATGGTGGGCATGGATTGCTCGTGTTCGACATGGACCGGGAACACAAGTTCGTGAAACGAATTCCCATTGGTGGACTCGACGAGAAGGGGCGCCCCATCAACATCAAAGGCGTTTGCGCGAATGGGAAAACCGGGCGTATTTATCTGACCACGCTGCGTACGATGATGTGCCTCGACATGGCGACCGAGAAACTGCTTTGGGAAAAGTCATACGAGGGCGGCTGTGACCGGATGGCAATGGCGCCGGATGGTTCAAACATCTACCTGCCGTCGCTGGAGAAAGAACACTGGTACGTTGTGAACGCCGTGGATGGCGGCATCATCGCAAAGATAGTTCCCGGGTCGCGTTCACATAACACGATTTACGGACTGAATGGCAAGGAGGTATATCTCGCGGGTCTTGGTTCGCGGTTATTGACGGTGGCGGATATCAGGACGCATACCGCTGCCCGCACGGTCGGACCGTTCAGTCATTCCATTCGGCCATTTACCGTGAACGGAAAGCAGTCACTGGTCTTCGTCAATGTGAACGATTTACTGGGATTTGAAGTCGGCGACTTGAGGTCGGGAAAAATGTTGCATCGAGTCGAAGTCAAGGGCTGGTCGAAAGGGAAGGTCAAACGTCACGGTTGTCCGAGCCACGGCATCGGCATGACACCGGACGAAACGGAAATCTGGTTGAGCGACGGCGCCAACCAACGCATGCACGTCTTCGACGCCACGATGATGCCTCCCAAGCAGATTGCGACCATCGGGTTGCGCGATCAACCCGGCTGGGTGACGTTCAGCCTCGATGGCAAATGGGCCTATCCGTCCTCGGGCGAAGTGGTGAACGTGAAAACCAAACGAATCGAGTTCAAGCTCACGGACGAAACTGGCCGCGAAGTAGGCAGCGAAAAGATGGTCGAGGTGCAGTGGAAGAACGACAGACCGGTTCGAACGGGAGATCAGTTTGGGCTCGGAAGGGTGCGATGAGGGATTGATAAACTTGGGGAAAAGATTAAGGTCAACCCATGACTGCAGTGGAAATCATATCCGAAATTCAAGCGATGCCGTCAGACGAAAAAGCCCGCGTTGTGGAGTTCGTGCATCGCATTGAGGACGGCGAGATTCCCGAATCATTCCTGACGGCTCTCGCCGAGTTGGAAAGTGGGAAAATGTCCGATTTGACCGACGAACAGTTTGAAATCCGCCAGGCGCAATGACTCATCGGTTCAAGGCGGTTCCGACGTTCTGGAAGAGCTTTCACAAATTGTCCCCGCGGCAACAGGCGGCCTGCCGAAGGCTCTGGCCGGCCTTCAAACAGAATCCCTTTGCCCCACAATTTAAGACGCACAAGATCCACGCCTTGTCTGCCAAAGCCGGGGAAACGGTATTTGCCGCGGTGATCGAAGCTGATTTAAGGGTGGTATTTGTGCAGCGAGGAGACCTGGTTGTATCCCTCGACGTGGGCAGCCATGCGATATACCGGACGTAAATCCGGCATTGCCAATCAGGCAACTCCACTCTAAAAGTCCCCCATGGATTCCCGGGAGGCTTTCATAGCGCTCAACATGGTCGAAGGCATCGGCCCGATTCGCGTTCGCAAACTGCTTGAGTACTTTGAGACGCCCGAGGCAATTCTCTCCGCGTCCAAATTGAAACTCATCCAGGTCAGCGGCATCGGAGATGATGTTGCCGATGCGATCAATGACTGGGAAAAATCCGTCCCGCTCGCGGAAGAGCTGAAACGCATCGACGAATCCGGCTGCCGCGTCATCACGCAACTTGATGACGAATACCCCGCTCTGCTGCGCGAGATTTACGATCCACCCATCGTGCTCTACGTCAAAGGCAGTCTTTCGCCGAAGGACAAAAACGCCATCGCCATTGTCGGCTCGCGACAGACCACCCACTACGGCATCGAGACCGCCCGCAAACTGTCGTATCAACTCGCCTATACCGGGGTGACGGTCATCAGTGGCGGTGCGCGTGGCATTGACACGGCGGCGCACCAGGGCGCGATGTCCGCGAAGGGGCGAACCATTGCCGTGCTCGGCACGGGCATTAACATTGTGTTCCCGACCGAGAACCGGGAACTGTTCGAGCGCATCGCGGACAACGGCGCGGTGTTGACGCAGTTCCCGTTCAACCGACCGGCGGACAAGCAATCGTTCCCTATTCGCAATCGCATCGTGGCGGGAATGACACAGGGTTCCGTTGTCGTGGAAGCCAACCTGAGCAGCGGCGCACTCATCACTGCAAAATTCGCGAACGATTACGGCCGGCAAGTGTTCGCCGTGCCGGGGCGGATCGATTCGCCGCGCAGCAAGGGATGCCACAACCTCATCAAGAACGGCGCGAAACTGTGCGAGAGCGCCGAGGATATTCTCGACGAGTTCGAATACCTTTTTCCCGCGAGCAACCAACCGCCGTCACCGGCCGAGACTGGCGAATTGCCCGGAATCGATTTGTCCGAAGAGGAGGCGAAAGTGATGGACGTCATCGGCCGCGAAGAACTCAGTGTGGACGACATCATCCGGCAAAGCGGCCTGTCGGCTTCCAGGGCGAACGTGGTGTTGCTTGGATTGCAAATGAAGAAGCTCGTCAAACAGTTGCCCGGGCGCGTGTATGTGAGGAACCGATAGATCGGGCAATCCACGCGTCTCTCGGGTCGTGGCATGCCGCCAACGTGAAATGAGACATCTGACCTTCTCCAAATGAAGCGGTGGTTGAAAAAATGGTGGCTCCTTCTATCCGCGATCGCATTGCTGACCGCCGGGGGCGCGTTGATCTTTGGACCCAAGCCCGTCGCGTTCCGTGTTGGCTCCCCGCTGCCAAAAGGGCCGGTGACTCCAAAAGTTCTGGTTGAAAAAGATTTGGGAATCCTGTTGGCGCCGGATGGTTCAATGTGGGTATGGGGTGGCGAAACTCTCGGCAGCTACGACAGCATACTGGGCACAAAACGGGCACCGTTGACGCCCGTTCAAATCGGCACGAATACCACTTGGCGACGAATTGCGACCACGGGACACGGAATTCTCGGTATCAAGGCCGACGGAAGTTTGTGGGCTCTTGGATGGAACATTCATTCAACGCTTCTGGCCCCCTCGAAGGGTCACTTCCTTATACCGTTTCGGATTGGCACCGAAACCAACTGGCTGGATATCAGCGCCGCCGGCGGACACGTGCTCGCGCTAAAACGCGATGGTTCACTTTGGGGCTGGGGCAGCAATTGGGCGGGACAAACTGGGTCTGTTTTACCGTCCCGGGAAACAACGACTCCGACAAGAATTGGTGTGGATAATGACTGGTCAAAAATTGCCGCCAGCGCGGCGACCAGTCTGGCGCTCAAATCAGACGGGACAATCTGGGCATGGGGACAGGACGTCAATGGCTTCGGAAAGTATGGCCGCATCCCGACACTCTTCGATACGGACACGAATTGGACGAGTGTCGTTCCCGGACTGAATCACATCATGGGATTGCGGACCGATGGAACAATTTGGAATCTCGGTTACACATCCTTCTCACCTGTTAGTTCCGGCTTCGCGCAGGTCGGAAGCGACTCCGACTGGGTTGAAGTGATCGCCGCCTTTCATCTCTTCTTCGCCCGCAAGCAGGACAACTCCTGGTGGGTTGCCGGTGGTTCTCTGGATCAGATGAAACGTCTGGGGGGCGGCGTCATGTGGAATCGCACGATGGGTTCCCGCGCGGCAGGAGAGCCGGTTCCGGTTCCCTTTCCACTCCAAGCATGGGCAATGGGAATGAGCAGTCGGTCTGTCGTCGTGCTCGCTCCCGACGGAAACCTGTGGACGTGGGGGCAGGCGATGGGCGAACGGCCTCGCATGGCGCGATTCGCCCCGGTAATTCGATTGATCAATCGAGCCGCCAAGATTCTCGGCGCCGGTGGCGAATGGATTGAATTGGAGGAATATCCGAATGATGAATCGCCCCGGTTGTTGTGGAAGCTGCCGGAATCGGTCGCGCGGTCACTCGGAAACAAAGGGAGTAAATAATCGTCGAGGTGATCATTGTCGTTCACGTCGGGCCAAGGGCCAATTTTGACCGGGACGATGCAATTAGAGCGGCAGGCGCGCGGAATTCATTCCGCAGAAGCGTCCACTTTCCGCCAGCGTTCACGCACTTTCCTATGTCGTCGGGACCCAACACCATTTCGTGTTTCAAAACCACCCGGCGAAATCCACGGAAGCCGGTTGGCAAATCCACATTTCTGCGGAATGAATTCCGCGCGCCATCGGCACCGTTCCGGTTTGGTCAGACCGCTTTCGCCAAATCTTTTCTCGTACCGCCCAGCGCATAAATCCCCCGCAGAAGCAGATCCACTGACACGCTTTCATCACCCGCCTCCATCTTGGCGAGGCGGCTCTGGCTGGTCTTGATGACACCCGCAGCCTCGGTCTGGGTCAGTTTCTTTCGGTTACGCAATTTGCGAAGATACCGGCTGAGGGACAGCCGGGTTTCGATGAATTCCATGTCGGCGTCGGAGAGTTTCAGCAAATCCTGCACGCTGGTCTCTTTCCAGCCGGCGGCTTCGAGACGGCGTTTCTTTTCTGCTTTCATGGCTGCTGATAATATGATCGGTCCAACAGCAGGTTAAAGAACCGATTCTCTGGTAGCCGTCGAGGTGACGAGGCTCAATCTGGTTCGATGATTTCAGACCCTCCCTCCAAACGCGTTGACGAATGTGGGGTGGGTCTCCGACCCGCCAGTTCCAGGAACCTCTGATTCCCCGGACTTCAATTGCCCGATTTGGATACTATTGCGTCGATGAGACGCGCCCTCAGAGAGGCCGCAACCGGCTGGTCAGAGACCTGCCCCACGTTCCGCTTGGGAGATTTGTCCAATCGTCCAAAAGGTTGGTGGCATAACGTCGCACCTTTTGGTGTCTGGAGCCTTCTGACGTCGGCTGCTACCTTCTCACAACAACATTTACGACAATATCGGCTTGATCACATGAGCCTCCTCAACACCTGTCAGACGCAGGTCGAGGCCCTGGAACTTCACGGTGAACTTGCGGTGGTCGATGCCGAGACAGTGCAGGATGGTGGCGTTCAGGTCGTTGATATGAACCGGATTCTCCACGATGTTGTAGCTGAAATCGTCCGTCTCGCCATACACCGTGCCGCCCTTGATGCCGCCGCCGGCAAACCACATCGTGAAGCAACGCGGATGATGGTCACGCCCGTAATTCTCGCGGGTCAACGCGCCCTGGCAATAGACCGTTCGCCCAAATTCACCGCCCCACACGACAACGGTGTCGTCGAGCATACCGCGATTTTTCAGGTCTTTGACGAGAGCGGCACTGGGTTGATCAACGTCGCCGCACTGCAAGGGAAGGTCACGCGGCAAGGTGCCATGTTGATCCCAGCCGCGATGAAAGAGCTGCACGGTTCGCGTGCCTCGTTCGAGCAACCGGCGGGCGAGCAGGCAACTGGAGGCGAACGTGCCCGGCTCAGTGACATCCGGCCCGTACATTTCGAGCGTCTCCTTCGATTCGCCCTTGAAATCCATCAGTTCCGGCACGCTCGCCTGCATGCGATAGGCCAGTTCGTATTGGGCAATGCGCGTGTTGATTTCCGGGTCACCGTATTTCTCGTATTGGAGGGAGTTCAACTCCGCCAATCCATTGAGCATGGTTCGACGGGTGTCACGGTCCACGCCCTCCGGATTCTTGATGAACAGAATCGGATCACCCACTGATCGCAACGCCACACCCGAATGTTTCGAGGGCAAAAACGCCGAACCCCACAACCGATTGTAAATGGCCTGTGCATCCCGCTTGGAAGACCAGCGCGGCGTCATGACGACATAGGCTGGCAGGTTTTCACCCTCGCTTCCGAGTCCATAGGAAAGCCACGATCCAAGACTGGGGCGACCGGGCAACTGGTTGCCGGTCTGGATGTAGGTTACCGCCGGGTCGTGGTTGATGGCTTCCGTGTGAACGGTCTTAACGATGGCAATATCGTCGGCAATCCCGGCCGTGTGCGGAAGGAGTTCACTGATCCAAGCGCCGCCCTGGCCGTATTGCTTGAAGCTGTATTTTGATGGTGCGAGGGGAAATCGTTTCTGCCCCGAGGTCATCGTTGTTAATCGCTGACCCATCCGCACTGATTCCGGCAGATCCTTGTCGAACTCCTTGTCGAGCGTCGGTTTGTAGTCAAACAGGTCCAACTGCGACGGGGCGCCGTTCATGAAAAGGTAGATGAACCGCTTGGCCTTCGGCGCGAAATGCGGCATTTCCGGCAGTGGCGGGTAGGGGGACTGCCGCGCGGCATGAGCGAGTTCGGGGAGCATCGTCGATGCCAGGGCAATCTTGCCGATCCCGAGTCCGGAAGTGGAGAGGAAGGCGCGGCGGTTTTGATTGCGTAGGAATTCGTTAAGCGGGTTCATGTTCAAAAGTGCTCAGTTCACAGATGGGCGTCCGAAAAGCTCCAAGATTCAAAATTCAAACTCCAAATAAACTTTAAATTCCGAGCTCCAAACAATGTGGTTCGACAATCGCGACCTCCCCGGCGCTGATTGGAGTTTGAAGCTTGAAATTTCATTGGAGCTTGAGATTTGGAGTTTGGAATTTTTGTAATCGCGATTCTGGTACCAGCATGCCCGGCTTCCGGCACTGTGGACTCATTCAGTTTTTGGTGACGGCTTCATCCAGGTTCAGCATCAGATTCGCCACCATCGTCCAGGCGGCAAGATCGGACTCGAAAAGTGAATCATCGAATTTGGAGTCTCCCGTCGTGACAAGCTTGTGCGCCGCTTCCGTGTCATTCAGAAAAGTCGCGCGGTGCCGATTCAGGGCCTGCCGGATGATTTCTGTTTCCTGTAAAGTGGGGTATCGCGAGGTGATGAGCCTGAAACCATAGCGGATACGGTCGGTGACGGCAGGGCCGCCATTCAACTGGATGCGTTCAGCAAACTTGCGCGACGCTTCCACGAATTGAACGCCGTTCATGAGCATCAACGCCTGCAATGGTGTGTTCGTGCGTTCGCGACGGACAGTGCAGGCTTCTCGTGACGGCGCATCGAAGATGGCCAACGATACCGGTGGCGCGGTGCGTTTCCAGAATGTGTAGATGCTGCGGCGATAGAGGTCATCGCCATCCCCACGCTGGTAGTTGGCGGTGTCGCTTCGCGTGTAGCCAACCGCTTCCCAAATACCTGGCGGTTGATACGGATTTACGCCGTGACCTCCGATTTTCTCGACCAGCAATCCGCTTGCGAAGAGGGCGTTGTCACGGATGATTTCTGCATCCACTCGAAAGCGTGGCCCGCGAGCGTAAAGGCGGTTCTGCGGGTCGGCCTGCAGCAGGCCCGGCGTAACTCGGCTGGATTGCCGGTAGGTTGCCGAAGTTACCAGTAGTTTCACGAACTCTTTCACGTTCCAGCCGTTTTCGCGAAACTCGACGGCAAGCCAATCGAGCAATTCGGGATGCGACGGCCATTCGCCCTGCGAACCGAAATCCTCGGTCGTGCGCACGATTCCCGTGCCGAAGAATTGTTGCCACAACCGGTTCGCCGCGACGCGTGCGGTGAGGGGATGCTTCGGGCTCGTCAGCCATCGGGCGAAGTCGAGACGATCAGGTAACTTTTCGTTTCTTACTGTCAGAGGCGGAAGGAAGGCTGGCGTATTGCGCGAAACTTTGTCGCTCGGCTTGTCGTATTCGCCGCGCATCAAAACGAATGATTCGCGCATGGGTTTACTCTCGGCGAACACAAACGTCGCGGGAATGGCGGTATCAAGATCGGCGCGCTTTTTCTTGAGTGGGTCGAGTTTCTTGACGAGCGGCTCGAATATCTTTCGCGTCGGACCGAAGAAACGAGATAAGTAGTAGTCGGTCACTTCCTTCTTCTGATTCTTGTTTCGTTTTGGCTCGGGGGTTTTCTCAATGAGTTTTTTGATGTTTGCTG
>CALBIE010000596.1 GCA_937893495.1 uncultured Verrucomicrobiales bacterium
ATCTACGGACCGGGCGGATCGGCTGAGGTTCAGATCGAAATCGCCCATCCGGAGATTGAAACACTGCAAGCGGCGGCAAACGACGTCGCCGAGGCGATTAAGAAGTACCCGGGAGCAGAAGACGTGCGCAAAGGTTTCGGCCGCGCGATGCCGCAGAAGAATTTCGAACTGACACCGGAAGCGCGCAGCATGGGTATCACCGCGCGCGAGTTGGGTCGGCAGATTCGCAGTGCCTTTTATGGTGCCGAGGCCCTGCGACAGCCGCGTGGCTACGATGAAGTCCGCGTGATGGTTCGTTTGCCGGATAAGGACCGGGCAACACTCGCGGGACTGGAGGACCTGATTGTGCGCAGTCCGTTCGGAGGGGAAATTCCGCTCGCACAAGCGGCCAGAATCATTGAGGCGGAGGCGCCCGTGCGCATCGAGCGGGTGGATGGGGGGCGTGTGCTGGATATTTCGGCCAACGTCATTCCCGGATTGGGCAATGGCAATAAAATCATCAGTGCTTTCGAACGCGACGACATCCCGCGCATCGCGGCGAAGTATCCGGGGCTGACCTTTTCGTTCGAGGGCGAA
The DNA here is from genome assembly GCA_937893495.1 of uncultured Verrucomicrobiales bacterium. Lineage (GTDB taxonomy): Bacteria > Verrucomicrobiota > Verrucomicrobiia > Limisphaerales > JAYPXF01 > CALBIE01. The sequence goes on from CALBIE010000596.1 coordinate 577, forward strand.
CAGCGTGAGCAACGCGAAGCCATGACCGATTTGTCGTGGGGACTACTGGCGGCTTTGTTCGCGATCTATGCCATCATGGCGTCGTTGCTACGGAGTTATGTTCAGGCGGTCATCGTATTATTAACCATTCCCTGGAGCCTCGCCGGAGCCGTCGTTGGGCACGCTTTGATGGGGTTCAACCTGAGCATCTTCAGCGTCTTCGGAATGATCGCCCTGTGCGGCATGGTTGTGAATGGGGCTTTTGTGCTGGCGTTAACACGGAACGGTTACGTCCGCGATGGGCAGTCTCATACGGAGGCAACGATACTCGCGGCGCAACGTCGTTTCCGCCCCATCTTCCTCACTGCGGTGACGACATTCCTTGGCCTTGCGCCGATGATTTTTGAAACATCTTTGCAATCGTTGTTTCTGGTTCCGATGGCGATAGCCCTGGGGGTCGGGACAGTCGTCTCGGCAATTGTCACACTCGTCCTTATTCCCGCGCTCATGGTCATCGCTGAAGAAATCGGATTCCGGGTTTGAAGGCGACCAAATCATGTCGCTCATGCTTGTCACATGTCGGAAACAATTTTCCAATAGGCATGGGGATTGGTTACTCTCCGCCTTTTGTGAATTATCCGGGTTGGTAATCTTTTTGTCGTTGTGTATCACCGGGCGCGAGAGTAGAAGGATGGCGAATCTCCGGTTTCCGATTATAACACGTTAAGTGTCGAATACTTGAATGACTATTTGTTGTATTTATCAGGGGCAACGGAAAACTTACACGTTTGATCGTAACGAGGTCGTGGTTGGACGCGGTGGCGCCGATTGCACTCCGGATTTGCGTCTGGAGAAGGACTTGCGGATATCGCGGAGGCATGCGCGATTTTATATTGAGAACGGCGTCGTGTTCATCGAGGACCTTGGCAGCCGTGGGGGCGTCACGGTTAATCATGCGCAGATCGCTGCCCCCTGGGAATTGCGCCCGGGCGACATCGTCAAGATTGGCGATACGGTTTTGTCCCTTGAGTTTGAAGTTGCCGCCATGGTGACCGAGGACGGGGAATTCATGGGCACACTGGACGCCAGTGTTCCGGTGAGACGCGCCCGGGTCGTGCAGGAGGAACAACAGGATGAGGGCACGATGTTTCTGCGCAAGGAGGACCTTGAAGAAGCCAATGTTTCGGCGATGGAGGAGGTGACGATTGAAAATCAGCTTGATGCGTGGAGTCGCTCGTTGTTTTTCGCCGAAATGGACGACAAGAAATTGCGGGCACGACTCAAGGTGCTTTACGATTTACCATTGCAGTTTGCCGTGGAGGAGGATTCGGACACCTTGTTCAAACTGATTCTGACGCGGGCGATGGAACTGATTCCGACAGCCGTGCGGGGTTCCGTCCTGGCGATTGAAGAAGGCAGTGGGAAACTGGCTGTGCGGCACTACGTGCCGGAAGACGAGGAACCTCCCGTCAGCCGGACGCTCGTCAAGAAAGCGGCGGGCGAAGGAACGGCTTTGATCTGGAGCTTTCGATCCCCGGGTGAGGCGACGATGCAGAGTGGCATCTATGCGCCTTTGATCTGGCACGAAAAAGTGATTGGCATGTTGTACGTCGATGGGCCGGAAATGGAAAAGCCGTTTACAAATGAGGACATGCGGATGTTGCTCAGCGTTGCCCACTACGCGGCGATGATGCTCGAAATCCGGGGGTGGTGAGTCCGTGCAAGGACTTTGGGGGTTTTGCCAGATGACCGGGAACTGCATCCGTGTGTCACCGGGCGTAATGAAGCCTGACGGTGATGAATCCGATTGAGTGGAGCGACGCAAAACCAAAGTGCCGGACCATGACGATAAGAAACTGCCGAAACACCGGAACCAATTGCAAAACTGTAGCAGCCGACGTGAGGAGAATTCGAGCACGAGAATCGTGCGGCATGAAACCCACGAACTCGTGTCCTCCGGTGGCGGAGCTTCGCGGTGTGGGGCAGGTCTCCGACCTGCCGGTCCCGGCCTCTCTGAGGGCGCGGCCACCGGAAACGCAATTGAGCCTGGACGTATCCGGGGAACCAGAGGTTCCCGGAACCGGCGGGTCGGAGACCCACCCCCACATTTGCCGGCCCGTTCGTTGGCAGGCTTTAATCTTATTGAAGTTTGAGCCTCGTTACCTCGGCTGCTACGGGGGGGATTCGCTTCGCCAGATGGCTGATGCCCGGTAAGCAATCTTACCGCAGTGGGACCGGATTACTCCGGCAGCTCTTCGATCTTCAGATTGCGGAACCAGGCGGTGCCGGCGGATGCGTTAAGTCGCAGGGCGAGTCGTTGCGCCACAGCGTCCTCGGGGAGCTGGAATAACACGGTCTTCGTCTGCCAATCTGCGGAACCGGTCGGCGCGAAAACATACGAACCGCCCAATTTGTCCGCCACTCTCCATGTAAAGCCCGCTGAGGCGCCTACTCTTCCTGCGGAAACAGATTTTTCAATTTCGGCGGTCTTCATTTCAATGGTCAGTCGGTAGTGCTGCCCGGGCTTGAGGTTGTTCGGCAGTCGGCGGAC
>CALBIE010000597.1 GCA_937893495.1 uncultured Verrucomicrobiales bacterium
GTTTATGGTTCTGGTCAATTGATTATTCTGGGGAAGTAACCGGACCGGGCGCGACGGCGTCATCAATCAGGTAACGTAAATATGGGTTTGAACCGCCAACCGCCAGATGCTGAAATGAATTCCTTTCGATTGACCCTACTTCTGACTGCGGCACTTACTTTTCCCACCTTGGCAAAGGAGTCTGCGGTCGATAGACCCCTGAGCGCCGCCGAGGTAGAGTTTTTTGAGAAGAAAATTCGACCTGCGCTCACTAAACATTGTTTTAAATGCCACTCCGAAAAAGAGGGTAAGAGCAAAGGCGAGCTGTTGCTTGATTCCCGGGCGGGTGTCCGTAAAGGCGGCAGTTCCGGTCACGCTGTCGTGCCTGGTAACTTGCGCGAATCGTTGCTGGTCGAAGCAATCCGTTATCAGAACAAGGACCTGCAGATGCCACCCAAGTATCAACTTGAGGAGCAGGAAATTGCCGATTTCGAGCAATGGATTTTGATGGGGGCGTCGGACCCGCGCGGTGGGGTGGTGAAGGAGCTCGTCAACTGGCGTGATCCGGCAAAGGCGAAGGATTTCTGGGCATTCAAAAAGCCGGTCGTGGGCGCTTTGCCCAAAGTAAAGAATGCCTCTTGGCCGAAGAGGGATATCGATCACTTCGTCCTCGCCAGGCTCGAAGAGAAGGAACTCCAACCCGTCGGCGATGCGGACAAGGCCAGTCTCGTCCGGCGCGTTTACTTTGATCTGATCGGTCTGCCGCCGTCGCCTCGCACAGTGGAGAATTTCATGAAGAGCACGGACCCGAAGGCGTTTGAGCGTCTGCTCGACATGCTGTTCGAGTCGCCCTCATTTGGTGAACGCTGGGGGCGTCACTGGTTGGATGTGGCGCGGTACGCGGAATCCAGCGGCAAGGAGGCGAACATCACCTTTCCGCACGCGTGGCGTTATCGCGACTACGTCATCAAGTCTTTTAACGAGGACAAGCCGTATGACCGTTTCATCCAGGAACAGATTGCCGGCGACCTGCTGCCTTCCGGTTCACCCGAACAGAAGGCCGAGTTGACCATCGCCACCGGATTTCTGGCCCTTGGACCCAAGTCGCTCAATGAACAAAACCGCGCCCAGTTTCAACTCGACCTGATCGACGAGCAAATCGACTCGATGTCGCAGGCGATACTGGGGGTGACGATTGCCTGCGCGCGTTGTCATGATCACAAGTTCGATCCCATTTCGCAGCGTGAGTACTATTCAATGGCGGGCATCTTCCTGAGCACGGACACGTATTATGGCACGGTGGCCACGCAGGGCAATCGCCGGGCCGCCGATTTGATCGAACTTTCCATTGCAGATGACGAACCGGCCGCACGACCGCTCGCGAAGTCTGAACGTGAACGCGCCGAGAAATTCCTCGCGGGGCAGAAGGAGGAACGCACGAAGCTCTTTACCGAAGCGCGGGATGCCCGGCGCAAAAGCGATGACAGCCTGGATGTCGTACAATTGCGACAGAAAATTCAACGACTCTCCACGCTGATCAACATGACTGAGGCCCGGTTGCAGTCGGTGGATGCCGAGGGCAATCCAAAGGCGTTCGCCATGGGCGTCCGCGATTCGCGACAGGTTCGCGATGCGCGCTTGCTGGAGCGTGGTGAACTGGATCAGCCGAAGGATCTTGTTCAACGTGGCTTCATCAACATCATTTCAGGTGATCACCCGGCCCCGCGCATTCCCTTCCGCAGTAGCGGCCGCCGGGAAATGGCGGAGTGGCTGACCGGGAAGGACAACCCCCTGACGGCGCGCGTCATGGTCAATCGCATCTGGAACTGGCTTTTCGCCGACGGCCTGGTGGACACCGTTGATAATTTCGGCGTCAACGGCAAGCGTCCGACCCATCCTGAACTGCTCGATTATCTTGCGGTCCAGTTCATGGAAAACGGGTGGTCGGTGAAAAAGATTTTGAAGGAAATCATGCTCAGCCGGACGTACCAACTGGCGTCCGATTTCAATGCCCGCAATTACGCGAAGGATCCGGACAACGAGTACTACTGGCGGATGAGCAAGCGCCGACTCGACGCCGAATCCATTCGCGACGCCATTCTGGCCGTCAGTGATGAACTCGAATACGATCCCCCGAAGGGTTCACTCGTGGCCCGCGCGGGAGATGGGTTTGTCGGTCGATCGATTCGGGAGGAGACGCTCGTCCGGGGCGCGGGTAATTACCGCTCGGTTTATCTCCCCGTGGTTCGCGATTTATTGCCGGAAGTGTTTCACGTTTTTGATTTCGCCGAACCCAGTCTGGTCATCGGCAGTCGCGACACGACGACCGTGCCCGGTCAGGCCCTCTACCTGATGAACAGCGCTTTTGTGGTCGAACAATCCGAGCGTGCTGCACAGCGGATCTACAAGGAAAAAGAATCGTCGCTTGATCGCATCAACTATCTCTACATGCTGACACTGGGAAGGATTCCGACTGCAATCGAATTGAAGGTCGCGCAGAACTACTTCACCGATTTTCAGAAGGCCGCCCTGTCGGAGGGCAAGAATTCCAAGCAAGCCGGATACTTCGCCCTCACCACCTTCTGCCAGGCCCTGATGGCCAGCGCCGAATTCCGCTATTTGAATTGAGTGTGGAATTTTCCTCATTACGAAAATGAAACGATATATGAACGCACTTGAAGAAATGCCCGGTTGCTTCCCCCTCACCCCGGCCCTCTCCATGAACCGGATGACGGAGCGCCGGCTTGCAGCCGGCTTAATCCGTTGTCTGTC
>CALBIE010000598.1 GCA_937893495.1 uncultured Verrucomicrobiales bacterium
ATCACCAAAGCCAAAACCGTGCTGTTCCTCGGCGATTCCATCACCCACTCCGGTCATTACGTGTCCATCGTCGAGGCACGTTTGCGCGAAATGAACGGCAACCGGATTCCGCTGATCATCAATCTCGGCCTGCCGAGCGAGACGTGTTCCGGGCTCTCCGAACCGGATCATCCGTTTCCTCGACCGACGGTGCATGAACGCCTTGACCGCGCTCTGGAGAAGATCAAGCCCGACTTCGTCCTTGCCTGTTACGGGATGAATGACGGCATCTATTATCCGTTCAGCGAAGAACGCTTCGCCGCCTATCGCGCCGGCATCGACAAGCTGATTCGCAAGGTCAAGGCCACCGGCGCAAAGCTCGTGCTGATGACACCGCCGCCGTTTGACCCCCTGCCCTTGCGCAAGAAGGGCAAAATCCTGCCGGCCGGCCGTGAGAAATATGCCTGGTTCGAGATTTACGAGAATTACGACTCGGAGGTGCTCGCGCGATACGCGGCGTGGCTGAAGACGCAGGCCGACAAGGTGGAGGCCGTCATCGATGTGCACTCGCCAATCCTCGCGGCGGTCAAGGCGAAGCGGAAAACGGATCCCGAATTTGTGCTGTCCGGTGACGGCGTGCATATCGATTTCGCCGGGCATGTCATCTTCGCGCGCGGGCTGATGAAGGGAATCGGCCTGGGCGAGAACGCCGAACCCAATCCCGCATTGCTCAAGCTGGTCGAGGAGAAGCGCGGCGTGGCCCATCTGGCCTGGTTGACCCATGTCGGGCACAAGCGCCCGGGACCGAATTCGAAGCTCAAGTTCGAAGATGCCATGGCAAAGGCTGATGCGGTGGAGAAGAAGATCGCTGCGTGGTTCCAAAAGCACGGCCGATAAACGCCGGTTCAATTTCCAATGACCAATGACGCGTTGACAATCCCGGGCAGCATTCATGCTGACCGAAGGGGAGCGCACGCGGCTCGCGTGCATTCGGCGCCGGCTCGGTGCCGAAGTGTTTCGAGTGCACGCACACGCGCCAGATACCGGGAGAACGATGATCCCGTAAACTCGTTCGGCGAGCCGCCGAACGATGCAGGCCAGCGGCCTGCGCTCCCCTTTCGAACTACACCGTCCCGCATAAAACTCGCACTGCTTCTCTGGTCATTGGTCATTGGCCATTGGTCATTCGCCGCGTCGCCGGGCGATTACGGCGAACTCACCCGCGACGTGAAAACGACCTCCGCCGGCAAAGGTTCGGTTCCGGGCCAGGTTGCGAGCATCGGGCGACTCGCGTTTCCGGTAGCATCGGATTCCAATGGCGCGGTCACGATTGCGGCGAGTTATTTTGGTGATGTTGCCAATAGCGGCCGCGTTATCGCCTACAGCCACACGGGGTTACTTGGTACCGGAACAGTGGATATGGGTGCGTTTGCAGGGAACGTTGCGCGATGGTGCGGTCGATCGGTGAAGCCGGTGATCGCCTTCGTGCCGGGAACACCGGAACGCGACTGGAAGCGCCTTGGAATCGAGACAAGAAACGTGCAACTGCCCCTCACAGCCGAATCATTGCGAGGTATGTCCGCGGTGATGTTGACATTGCACAACGCGAGCGTCGCGAGTTCGATGGATGTCCTCCGCGAGTTTGCGCGCGACGGAGGTGGCGTGATTCTCGCCAGCACACCCTGGGCGGCCAAACGTGAGCAACTTGACGCCGCGAACGACTTCCTCGAATCGGCTGGACTGGCTTTTCACACCGGCTACGCGAAGGGGGATGATTATCGCATCTCCACGAGTCCTCCATCTCCGCTCCGCAGCGCGATGAACGGCATCGACGCCCTTTTGAAGATGAACGGTGGCGGCCAATCGCTCAGTCGCGACAACCAACTCATCGCCGCACAGGCCATCGAACTGGCGCTTGCCGCGCGACCGAACGCAAAGGCGCTGTCCGATGGACTCGCGCAATTGAACAAGGCCCACGGTTGGATTCAGGCAAGCAAGGCACAGCCGTTACGCAAGGACCAACGCCCCATCGACGCGATGCTCGCGCGTTATCAGGCGAACCTGTTTGATTCTCTGCCGGCAAAGGAATTGTTCAAACATCCCGGCGCGGACGATTGGCCAGGAGCTGTGTCGGCAGATGCCCAACCTGTTTCGCGAACCCTGACTGTCAACGCCGTCACACCGGCGGAGCGTCTGATCAATCACGGGCAACAGGGGCGCAAGGTGAACACCGGCGTCTATGCGCCGCCCGGCAAGACGGTGACGATTCGCATACCAGAGCGCGCCAAAGCCGCCGGTCTGTCGGCCATCATCGGCGTGCACACGGATTCGACGTTTCATCTCAAGCGTTGGAATCGCTTCCCGAAAATCTCGCGCGAATGGAACCTCGCGACGACCGAGAATCAAGTCGGCGGAGTGTTCGGCGGATTGGTGATTCTGCGAGTGCCGCCAAACTGCAAGCTGGGCGAGATCGAAGTGACCATTGAAGGCGGCGTGCCCGCGCCGGTATTCGTTTACGGCGAGACGACCAATGCGGAGTGGAATGCCGGATTGAAGAACGCACCCGGCGCGTGGGGGTATATTGAGTCCGAAGGCTTTTGCTCCTACGTTCGGCGCGAAGCGTTACAGAAACTCAACGATCCGGAGTCCGTCGCGCGCTACTGGCAGCGCGTAATATCCACTGCGGACAAGTATCTCGGTTACAGTCACTGGCGGCGGCACGGCGAGGCGGGTTACACCGACCGCGATATCTCCGCCGGTTACGGTCACGCGGGTTATCCGGTGGTGATGGCCTATGGCGATGGTGACGCGTTGGTGAAAGGTGGACCGGCCAAAGGCGACTGGGGATTCCTGCACGAAATCGGTCACACGTTTCAGGACAGCTTTGACGGCAACTACACCATTGCGACACACGCGGAGGTGGATGTGAATCTCGTTCCGGGCCTCACGAAAATGCTCGTGCACGACGTCACGTGCATCGACAACAACTCGCATCCCACATTCAACGCGAAGACGCGACTGGCGGCGGTGCAATTGTTTCAGGCGCGGCCAGCGAACGAACAGACTTGGGACATCGCGTGCAAGTCCCCTGCCGCCTACGACTTCTACTTCACACTCGCCGAGTGTTTCGGCTGGGAACTGTATCAGCGCGCTTTCGGTCGGTTGATGAACTTCCTGCAGAACCCGGCGAAAGAGCCCGAATTACAGGCACTGAATCAACGCAGCCCGAACAACAAGCGCGACCGGTTCTTTCTCCTGTTTTGCCAGGAAAGCGGCCGCAACCTGCTGCCTCATTTTCAGAAATACGGACTCGGCAAAAGCCAGTTCGGATTGAGCGCGGACGTCATCGCGAAGGTCGCACGATTACCTGAATGGAAGGGTAATCAACCATTGAAAATGACCGGTGCGCCACCCGGAGTGGAATTATCGGCCAATGCCGGCCCGGGGACTCTGGTGCATCGATTCGCGGCCAACGATCCGGATGCGGGTACGATTTTCACATGGACCGTCGACGGCGGAAACGAAGACGGTGCGTTTGCAATCAACCGGCGGACCGGGGCATTGACGGTTGGCAATTCAGCCGCGCTCAAACCCGGAACCCGTTCCCTGACCGTTTCGGTGAGCGACAGCACCGTGCCCGCCTCGACGGACTCGGTGAAGATTGAAGTTCGAGTGAAATGATGAACATCTTGAATTCGGACTCGTGTCCGCCCACGAAAGCTCCAGCTTTGAGCCGAAACGGCGCAGGTGGAGCGCGGAATTCATTCCGCAGAAACGTGGATTTGCCAAACGGCTCCCGTGGATTTCGACGCGTGGTTATGGAACACGAAATTTTGTTGGATCCCGACGACATGGCAAGACGCGTGAACGCCGGTGGAAGGTGGACGCGTCTGCGGAATGAATTCCGCGCTCCGGCCGCTCTACCGGCAAGGTTCCGGTTTAGTTGCCAGGCCACTTTGAAACGTTACTCCGACTTATGAAATCAATACTTCAGATCCTCACAATGGGTATCGGCTTCGTCATTACTTGTCCGGATACCATCGCCGCGCCATCCGTCGTTGTCTCGGCATTCGGCAGGATGCCCGACGGCGCGCCGGTGAAGATTTTCACACTGCGAAATGCCAACCGCATGGTCGCCAAGGTCGCTGAATACGGCGCGACGCTCACCGAACTGCACGTGCCTGACGGCAAAGGCGGCACGATCAACGTGACGCTCGGCTTCGATAATTTGGCGCAATATCTCGGGCGGCACCCGGCTTTCGGCGCGACCATCGGCCGCTATGCCAACCGCATCGCGAACGCACGGTTCATGCTCGATGGCAGGGAGGTGAAGGTGACGCAGAATTCCGGCAAAAATCACATCCACGGCGGGAAACTGAACTTCAGCAAACTGGTGTGGAGCGGCGAAGTAATTTCCAGAAAGGCCGACTCGCCAACCGTGGCCTTCAATTACACCGCGAAAGATGGCGAGGAGGGATTCCCCGGTGAACTCAAGGTGCGCGTCACCTTTTCGCTGAACGATCAGAACGAGTTGAAGATCCATTACACGGCCACGACATCGAAGCCGACGGTCGTCAACCTGACGAATCACGGTTACTACAATTTCGCCGGCACGGGCGACATCCTCGACCACGAATTGCGGTTGTTCGCGACGACTTACACAGTGCCCGGGCCGGGATTGATTCCGACCGGAGAGATTGCACCGGTTAAGGGCACGGGATTGGATTTCACGAAACCGTTGCCAATCGGAAAACGAATCAAGGAGTTTTACGACGCCACGGGCGGATACGATCACAATTACGTCATTGATGGCAAACCGGGCAGGTTGCGAATGGCCGCGCGAATTCGCGAACCCAAGTCCGGCCGTGTCATGGAGGTGCTCACGACCGAGCCCGGCGTGCAGCTTTACACGTTGAACGGTGCGAAGACGGATCTGACGGGCACGGGCGGCGTGCGTTATCAGCGCCATGCCGGCTTCGCGCTTGAGACGCAGCATTATCCCGACTCACCGAATCATCCGCACTTCCCGTCGACCGTATTGCGTCCGGGTGAGACGTTTGATTCGACGACGGTGTTGCGGTTCAAATGAGGCAACCGACCGGGTTCAAGGACCTTTTCAACACAGAGGCACGGAGAACCACAGAGCGGGAATAGCCATCTCCGCATCTTCAGCACGGCTCGATATATTTGCCACGGAGTGGCGACATACGAATAGCCGTGGGCGAAGCCCACGGAACCGCGGTATTGGGTCCAAGCCGCGTAGCGGCGAAATGAATCAAACCAACCTGCTTGCCAAGTCACTCGGCTACGCGGCAGTCAGTCAACCGGCGTACATTCTGGAGGTCGTAAAGGATACCGACGATTGCCGTAATCAGAATCACAACCACTTGGAACCAGAGAATATCCAGAACGAATGCGACGCCGAAAACTGCCGCAGGCACAAGGCAGGACAAGACAGCCGAGATTGAGTGCCTATTAATTCCAGATGGAAACTTGGGGTGTAGGCCCTGCCGAAGCCATACGAATGGCATCGCTGTCATGGCGACAAGGTAAAACAACTGCTCCCTATACAGGCAGCCAATAATCAGCCCAACACATGCCAGACAATTGCTCCCAATAATCCGATGGAGTATGGGTATATCAGACGTCATTTCCGTGGGCCGATTTACCGAGAGACTAAGTCTTTTGCTTTTCAATCGGCAATGGAAAATGTGTTTTGCGTCCACACTGGCTTTCGGATTCGCAATCCAGTAATCTTCCCGCATGATCGACGCCGAAAAAGACGCCATCCGCGAACGCATTGCCCAGTGGGACCGCGCCGCACCCGTGATGCAAAGATTACGGGATGAGGACATTCGCGCGGCGAACACGGCGGAGGCGATCGAGGCGTTTGACGGGTTCTTCAAGGACGCGGCCCGGCATTATCATCCGTTGCCAACTTCAGGTCTGATCGAGCAACAGCGCTGGTTCGCGAAACTTTCCGGTCGATGAAAGATTTAATCGAGCAGGCGTCCGAATTGGACAGTCTGGCGCGCCGAAATGGATGGCGTTATTGTTTCATTGGCGGAATCGGCGAGCAAAGGGGAGCACGCCGTCGCGACCGGTTTTGGTGGTGCGCTCGAAACCAGATTATTTCCATCCGTTGAGTCGACCGGGATCAGGAGGAGAAACCCCTGTTGGAGTTCACGCTTCACCCTGCCCGGCCTGAAGGGACGGCGGCAACCCGGACAACTCGCTGAAGCGTGAACTGTAGCAGCGGATTCGTCCCCCGAAGCACAGGCGCGAAGGGCGGACGTGAGTTCGCTCCTACCCGGGTGCATGAGGAGGAAAACCTCCAACGACTGGACGCGAATCGCTGCCACGAATCGGAGCGCCGGCATGTTGCCGGCTTATTCGCTGTCGTTGTCCCGCACGATTGGATTCCGACCGGAGTCGTCTCGTTGACAGACAACGGTTTAAGCCGGCTGCAAGCCGGCGCTCCGTCATCCGGTTTATGGAAAGAAACAACCCGCCCGTGCCAGGCGATAGGTATCCAAAGCGGTGTCGAGCCACCGCACTCCATAGTGCGTTCGGTGCAGGCGGCGCGTTGGTGAACAGCGCCAGCGTTATGGAGTGCGCCGGCTCGACGACGCTTTGGATACGGTGGACAGACCAAAGGGTGTCCGGGTGTTCCTCCGTTTCAGCGACAGGCATGAGAGCTTCCGGGTCGCCCGTCTTGGGGAAACGTCGGTTCGTGGAGGGGGAGAAAGGCGCGTGCCCCGCCGTCGCCGGAGAAAGAGATGCAATAAACTGAGATGCGCCGTTTCGATCCCGGAGCAATGAAATGGAATTGCCAAGCAACCGCCCCGGGCGGAGACTTGCTCGATGTCATTGGGGAACCCATTTGTGCCGAAAGTGGTCAACGCGCGGCGCAAACGCAACGCGCTGACGCGAAAATGAGAAACCTGCCATCCTGCGTCCATTCAGGAACACGAGAAGAAAAACATCCACTCTCGCCGCCCGCTACCATCCGCTGGCAAGGATATCGAGAACCTGGCCAATAACTTGAAGCCAGGGAGCACGACGCGCTTGCGCCATTGAAGCCACCAAAGCACCATCCAGCACAATGAAGACTGGATTCACACCCATTCGGCTCGAAGACTACGTTGAGTTGCATTTGCGCTCCAACCCGGACATCGAGCGTGCCGACCTCATACAACGACTTGAGTATGCTGTCGCCGCCGACAAGAGGGGCGTGCGCTGCCAGTGTGGTGGGCCGATTTGGATTGTTGGCTCCGCCGAGATGGGCCTGTCGTGTTTCACCTGCATCACTGGCGAGTCCGCACCAGACAAGGATTACGAGATTGATGTCGCCGAGACCACCAATGCCGCATAACGAATGCGCTGCAGCAAACGCCGGCGGACCGTCGCAGTCGTTAGGAGTTACCATGTCTGAACAAGCAGTTATAGTTCGATTCATATACGGGCAGACTGACCTCGACCCGCTCTATGAGCTTGAGGACAAGCTCATCGCTGCCATTGAGGCTGCTGGTGCTGGTGAGTTCGACGGCAATGAGGTAGCCACAGACGGTAGCGACGGCATCTTGTACATGTATGGTCCAGATGCTGACAGGCTTTTGGGGGCGGTTCGCGCTGTTCTCGCTTCGGCTTCGTGCATGCAGAAGGCGGTCGCAACAATCCGGTACGGGCCACCCGAGGATGGAGTCAAAGAGAGAGAGGTGGCGATTGACTCCTAAACATGCGCTACAGCAAACGCCGGTTGGCGCTGGCAGTTCCGCTACGCGGTTCACCGCCATCGGCCCGGCGCGGCTGAGCTTCGGTCAGTTCGACGAAAAGTGTTTGCCCCTTGGGCCGATTCGCGCTTAATCGAATCCATGCACCCGTTTTGCAAACGAATCCTCCTCATGTCACTGGCGCTTGGATTGGCCGGCACTTCGTTGTCCGCCGCACAACGCCCGAACTTCGTGCTCATTCTCGTCGATGATCTCGGCCGGCAGGACATGAGTTGCGAGGGCAGCGCGTTTCATGAGACGCCCAACATCGACCGCATCGCGCGCGAGGGGATGCGGTTCGCCCACGGTTATTCCGCCTGCCAGGTGTGCAGTCCGTCGCGGGCGGCGATTCAGACGGGCAAGTATCCCGCGCGCTCGTCGGTTGCCATCACGGATTACATCGCCGGAACGAGGGGAAGCAATCAGCCGGACAAATGGAACCGCAACACGAAGCTGCTTCCGGCGCGTTACGAGATGCAGATGGCGCTGGAGGAAGTGACGATTGCCGAGGCATTGAAGCAGGGTGGCTACAAGACGTTCTTCGCGGGCAAATGGCATCTCGGTCACACGGGGTTTGGTCCCGAAGATCAGGGATACGACATCAACAAGGGCGGCCACCTCGCCGGCTCGCCGCCGGGCGGATATTTTTCGCCCTACAACAATCCGGCATTGAAGGATGGTCCGCCCGGGGAGGAACTGCCCGTCCGACTCGGTCGCGAGACGGCGGATTTCATCCGCGCGCAGAAGGAGCAACCGTTCTTCGCCATGCTTTCGTTTTATTCCGTGCATGGACCGATTCAGTCGAGCGAGTCACGCTGGAAGAAGTATCGCGCCAAGGCGGAGAAGATGGGCCTGACCACGCGAGAGGGACCGCGATTCATCCTCGACCGCACGAAGGAGGTGCGGCAAGTGCAGGACAATCCGCTCTACGCCGGGATGATGGAGGCGATGGACGAGGGCGTCGGGCTGGTGCTCAAGGCGCTGGATGACACCGGCGCGGCCAGGAACACGGTGGTCATTTTCACATCGGACAATGGCGGTGTGTCATCAGGCGACGGCTTTGCCACAAGCTGCCTGCCTTTGCGCGGCGGCAAGGGGCGGCAATGGGAAGGCGGCGTGCGTCAGCCGCTTTACATCCGGTGGCCCGGCGTGACAAAAG
>CALBIE010000599.1 GCA_937893495.1 uncultured Verrucomicrobiales bacterium
CTACAATATCGGCGGTTCCTACATCGGCGCGCCCGGCTCGTACTATTATCCCTATTACCGCAAACCCGGAAGCGCGTCGGGCCCAGTCGAGAATCTGCCGCCGGACGGACCCAAAGGTCGTTACTTGACCGACCGACTCACCGACGAAGCCGTCCGTCTGATCGGCGAATTAAAGGACAAACCGTTCTTCCTCTACTTCGCTTCCTATAGCGTCCACACCCCGATTCAGCCACGACCCGATTTGCGCGATTACTACCAGAAGAAGGTCAAGCCGGGTAAACGGCACACGAATTCGAACTACGCGGCAATGGTCGGCGCGGTGGATGAATTGGTCGGCCGTGTCATGAAACAACTGGAGGCAACCGGTCAGGCGGACAACACCATCATCGTCTTTACCTCGGACAATGGCGGCATGCACAAGGTCACGACCAACGCCCCGTTGCGCGGCGGCAAAGGAATGGCGTGGGAAGGCGGCACGCGGGTTCCGTTGATTATCAAAGCCCCGGGATTGACTTCAGCCGGGAGCATCTGCAAAGAACCGGTCATCAGCGTGGATTTCTACCCGACGCTGCTTGAGTTGAGCGGAGCAAAGGGTGAAGCGGGCCATAACGCCAATGTCGATGGCGTTTCGCTCAAACCGTTGCTGCGCGTCCCCGCTGCTCGATTGGGGCGCGATTCAATCTACTGGCATTACCCGCACTACAATGTCCTGCTCGGCGTGCCGCATTCCTCGATTCGCAACGGTCACTACAAACTCATCGAATTCTTCGAAAATCGCCATGTCGAGCTTTACGATTTGCTGTCCGATATCGGTGAAAAAAATGACCTGGCAAAGCGGATGCCCGATAAAACCGCCGAATTGCTCAGCAATCTGCAAACCTGGCGCGAATCCGTTGACGCGCAAATGCCGGTCAGGAAGTAAGTGGTGCGGCCAATTTCAGCTTCTGCCGATAACCAGATTAGTGGGGAGCATAGCCGGCCCGGCTGTGAAGCCCGGCGGCTCGCAGGGCGAGTATGAATCTGAAACGGCGACCGGGCCGGTCGCCGGCACAGGCCAGCGGCCCATGCTCCCCATTGAAGTCAAAAGCGCGATGCTGGTCTTTTCGCTTTACCATTTCGCCGATTGGACTTTCATCGTTGCATGAACTCCTCCCGCCCCGGTATCGGCAGCCAACGAATCATATCTCTTTTGTCCGCGCTTCTTTTTCTCGCGCCCGGCGCGATGGCCGCGCTGAAGATTGACGTGCAGAAAAACGTCGCCGTGCCGATGCGCGACGGCACCATCCTGCGCGCGGACGTTTATCGCCCGACGACGGGTGGGCCGTATCCCGTACTGGTTTCGCGCAGTCCCTATGGCAAGCCCGGCGGAATGGCCCATGCCCAGGCCGGTTACATCGTCGTCTGTCAGACGACCCGCGGGCGCTACGAATCAGACGGCGTTTATGAATCGTTCGTCCGCCCGGATATCAACGGGGCCAAGGACGGGTACGACACCGTCGAATGGGCGGCGAAGCTTCCCGGTTCCACCGGCAAAGTCGGCACGTTTGGCGCGTCCTACAATGCCTTCGTCCAATGGCGACTCGCCCCGCTTCGTCCTCCTTCACTGGTCGTCATGTCGGCTCATTCCATCCCCACGCGCATGACCGATCTGGAAGGACCGGGAACCATTCGCCCGGGCCGACGCCTGAACTGGTGGTATCGCACGATGTCCCCGGATATGCGAAAACGCAGCAACGGCGAAAAGCCGCACAGCCGGGCCGAAGCCTCCAAACTCTGGTCGGCCGGCAAGGCCAAAGAACTGCTCTACTTTCTGCCCTGGCTGGATCTGCCGGATGCCATGTTCGGTCACGAGGCGGGTGTGGTGAAAGACTGGTTGCGCAATCCCGTCACGGATCCCTGGCAATTGACCAGAGGCTGTCCGGATGTCGCGGTGCCGAATTTCGATGTCGTCGGGTGGTTCGATCATTGCAACGGCTCTATCGAACTGTTTCGCGAAATGGTGAAGAAGGGCAAAACAGAGATGGCTCGCACCCGACAGCGACTGGTCATTGGTCCGTGGAGTCATTCGGGTCGCGGACGACGAAAGGTCGGACAAATTGATTTCGGTCCAAACGCCAATTACAACGTGCGCGGGGAGGAAATTCGCTGGTTCGATTATTGGCTGAAGGAAAAGAACAACGGCATCGAAAAAGAACCTCCCGTGCGCATCTTCGTCATGGGCGCGAATGAATGGCGTGACGAGCAGGAATGGCCACCCGCGCGAGCGGTCAACCAGACCCTTTACCTCGGGGGCGAGGGATCGGCAAACACCCCTGCAGGCGACGGTCATCTGGGCAGCATCCTCCCGGTGAAAAACGCAGCCGATCATTACACCTATGATCCGAAGGATCCTGTCCCGACACTCTGGGGCGCGGCGCAGTTCACGGTGCCGGCCGACCAACGGCCGTTGGCGAAACGTCGCGATATCCTCGCCTATCAGACAGCACCACTGAGAGAAGCGTTTGAAGTCACCGGTTATCCGGAAGTGACTCTCTTCGCGTCATCATCCGCGCCAGATACGGATTTTTTAGCACGCCTCATCGACGTGGCGCCCGATGGAATGGCTCGCGAAGTATCCAGCGGCATGGTTCGCGCCCGCTATCGCAATGGGCTCGACAAAGATAAACTGCTTAAACCCGATAAGGTCACGGAGTTCAAAATCAAATTGCGACCGACATCGAACCTGTTCAAGGCCGGCCATCGTATTCGGCTGGACATCACCAGCTCGGATTTTCCGAATTTCGACCGCCATCACAACACCGGTGCAAATCAGAATGCCGACGCGAAACTGGTCGTTGCAAAGCAGTCCGTGCATCACGGTCCGGCGTATCGATCGAGACTGGTGATTCCGATGATTCCTCAAAGCAGCTCTGGCAAATCGGCCAAATGAAAAGTGGCGTAACCGGAACCACGTAGCCGGCGCGCGGACTTCAGTCCGCAGAAAGGTGGTTTCGCCAATCGACTCCCGCGGATTTCGGTGGCTGGTGCTGAAACACGTAATGGGGTGGAGTTCCGGCGACATGGAAAAGCACGTGAACTCTCGTGGAAAGTGGACGCTTCTGCGGACTGAAGTCCGCGCTCGTGCCGCTTCAATTTCATGGTTCGGACGAAATGAAGATCGGGCAACCAGTGACATCTGATTCAGTGGTTCGGCCAATTGGTTTGCCTTGCATCGACGTTTTGCTTCGCCAAGATTGAACCATGATCCGACGGTTGATTTCCGGTCAATTGATTTTCATCTGCTTCGTCTATCAGATCACCGTCGGAGCTGCTGAACGCGTTCCCCTCTTTTTCAACATTCCGCCCGGGCTGGAAGACTATTCCGGCAAACAGCCGGTGACGTTTGGAGTTCCGTTTCCTGAAGGCGCCCTGAGGTCTGAGGACGGTTGGCGAATCGTGGATTCAGCAGGGCGCGAACGAACGGCCCAGTTCGAGATCACCGCCACCTGGACGGCGAAAGGCGGGCACGTTCGCTGGCTGCTGATCGACACGCTTGCGGAGATAGAAAAAGGACTCGCAGCCAAACGATTTCTTGAATTCGGACCCGACATCGCAAAGCCGCCAATCCCGGCGCAGTCTCCACCCTCAGTGACCACCGGCGGCGATTTCATTCTCACCGACGGGGCTGAATTACGTTATTCGGCAACCCCTGACGAATCGGCGTTTGAGACCCACGGACCAGTGCGCTACGAACTGCGCCAGACCGGACGATTCACGGCCACGGATCGTCGATCGATTGCCGATTTCACAACTCGCATCCAGCACTATCCAGGGCTCGGCCTCCAACGCATCTATCACACGATGATCTGGCAAACCGGCGCGGAAACGCGTCTGGGCGGATTGATGTTCCGCAGTCGTGCAAGGATCTTGAATCCGACGACTCGCATCGGACTCGACAGCCGAATGGTCGAACAGCCGGACAACACGCTGTTGCGCCAGACTGACTGGAACGTCGTGGCAGGAACCCACGGTGCGAAACAGTTGGATGGTTGGATTGAATTACGCGGAGATAAGTCGCGGGTTTTCGCCGCCCTTCGATGGCCATGGCAGCAGTTCCCGGTTTCATTTCGTGCCGATACCGGGCGATTCGAGATTGGCCTCATCGCGCCGGAAAAACCGATGAGCCTCAAACCGGATGAACTCGCGGTGGATTACGTGATTCCTGAAAAGGCCAAATGGAATCTGCGCCTCTACGATGGCGACGGTCTTTGGAGCGTGAAACACAATGGGCCACCTGCCCTGCCCCATCTCTCGCCGCGCGGGGTTGCCCGCACGTTCGAACTGGTCGTCTGGGACGGCGATTCAGACGTCAACCCTCGCCACAAAAATATCCTCAGCCAACATCCGATTCTCGCTTACGCGGATCCGGCTTTTGCGACCAGGGCCGACCTGCCCTCACCCATGTCGCCGCGCAACGCAAAAACCTTTCCGGAGATTGAGGACGGACTGGAACGCGCCTTTGATTGGATCACGCGGGAGAATCCGTTCGATGGCGACTACGGCACCTGGAATTACGGGGACGTTCAATGGGCCTGGGTTGGTGCGCGCGGATACACGACTTATCGCTACTGGATGAATCACGGCAAGGGCTGGTCGATTGTGCCGTGGGCGTTGTGGCTGCGGTCAGGCGACCGGCGGTATTGGGAGCACGGCGAAGCCAACAGTCGCCACTGCATGGACATCGACATGTGCCACGTGCCCGAATGGAACCGTAGTGCTGATTTCAAGATTCGCGGTGGCCAGTATCATTACTCGGCTCTGCAGATGGGCTACGGCCCCCACCCGGTCACATTCTTCAGCGACTCAGAGTATCTGCCTTACTGCTTCTACACCACCGGGTATCGCCGAGCATGGGACATCACCCAAATGCGGGCCGAGGCTTTCGTTCGCGATGACTTCAAAACCCGATTGGCACATTTTCGGGATAATCGTGAAACCCGTTCCCGTCATCTGTACACCCTGCTTCGTGAACTGGCGGTGCTCTACGAGGCGACCTGGCGACCGGAATTGAAGGAACAACTGGAGGCGTATCTCGACCTGACGCTCGATGCCCGGATGGACGACGGCAATTTCCTCGGCGTCACCTCAAATCATTACCTCGATCAACCCCTGTTAACCACCGCGCGCGCACTGCCCAAACGTCGCTTGGAAATCATGAACGCCCTGCGACGCTGGAACCGTTATCAGGGCGACGCTGTTCAACTGGAAAGCGGACGTGGTGGAACCGGGCCGGGGTCAATGTGGACCCGCCACGAACTGGCTGCACTCGACGGAAATCCGGAATTCCGCGCGGCGAACATTCGTCTGGCACGCACCCAGACCCTGGCCATCGGCAACGATGCCAACGAATGGCGAGGACTTGCGCCGTTCGAAGCGCACATTGCAGGTCCGATTCTCCGCGATTGGGTTGTCGCCATGGCGGGGGATTCCGATTCCAAACCGATCACAGGGCTGTCACCGCTGCTCCATTTCAATTCCCGGTTGCCGCTCGACAAGGCAACCGGCAACGCCTCCGGCCGCACCGGCCGTCATGTCGCCCTTTTGCTGAAACCGGACGCGAAGGAACTGCAAATCGGGCTCCACTTCAGTCTGCACAACATGGGGACGCGGGTGGAACACGATTTGAAGGCATTCGATCCGAAGGGGACGGAGATTGATCGACGGTCCTTTTACACTCAAAAACTTCGTAAACCCGATGACCAGCAGGGAATCGACATCCGGATCGAAGCCCGGCATCCGGTGGGGGTTTATGTTCTGGTCATTAACACGGTCGCACCGGTCTGCGTCGTTTCATCGGCCGGTAAGGTGGTGCATTATCTGCCGCCCGGACTGCGCGCATTGGTTTCACCACAATGGGGCGGACAGGCGTGGTTCATGCCCGAGGAAGGCGCGGAGGTATTGATCGGCAATCTCCCGGGGACCCCGCACGAACGGGTTGTTGCCCTCGACGGCAACCATAGGATTGTTGCCACCAGTCGGATAACCGGAACTCGAATCACGAAGGGCACAGGCGGGCCGCGACAAATTCCCATTGGAGAACCGTGTCGCTTCAAGCCGAAAACAGCGGGACTTCATTCGGTTGTCACAGCCGCTGGAGACTGGCACGCATCACGTGAGATTCGTGGTGCGAAACCGTGGTTCGCCGCCCGCAAGAGTGAATGGTTTGATCCAGAACGTCATCTCATGCCCGACCTCACGAAACTGCTGGAGAAATAGGCGGCGGCGGTATCAATGACGCTCACGAAATGAAAGAGCCATCGTCATATAGCTGCCGAGGGCCGCACCTCCAGCGACTCCCCAAGCAAACCCGCTGGACATATCGTTCATGGCAGCGCCGATGACCGCTCCAACGGCTGCGCAGACGGCGACACTCTTACCAATGATGGCAAATCCGACGGTGACATATCTGACGCCAATCGCAGTTCCCGACCGACAGCGTTTTATTGGTTTCGTTTGTTGAGTGTTCATAACTTTGTAAAGTGCTCGATGCCGCCTAACAGACCGCTACTGTATCTTGATCTCGACTGCCGGTGCCGGGACGGCATCGGGCTCGGGCTTCCGTTTGATCCTGTCCAACCAACTTGTGTTGTTGTTATTACGGCTGTAGCTTTTCCAACCCTTTTCTCCGAGCACCGCCTTGATGGATCGCTCGGTTTCGTCACGTATTCCGCTCAATACGTTGTTCCTTTCCGCGGCATCCAGCGCTTTGTTCCTACGGAGATCCGCCACTTGTTTTTCGGCCAGTTTTTTCATTTCATAAACCTTGATGGCTTCCGCATTACCGAGATCCGCGCGTTTGGCCGCCTGGTGAATCTGACGGAAAGCATAATCCTGCGAACGTTTGAAATCTTCATATCGCCCGTCACCGAGAGTTTGCTTGGTGCTTTCGTCCAACAACTTCTGGTCTTTCTCCCGTATTTCGCGCTCGGCCTTTGTCTCGTTTCCCCGGGCGAACATCGAATGCTCGTTGTCGAACTCCTTTTGCAGATTATAGAGGCTGACGAACTCCTCTTTCGTCGGATCAAAACCGGCTGTTCGACTGCGCAGCATATTGGCGGTCTGGGAGAAACGCATTTGATAGTCGAAGAATTCATCGGGGGTGAGTTCCTTGGCGATGGCGTCTTCGATTTCCTTTTGTGCCTTTTGAATTACCTCGGGATCGGGTTGCCCATCCTTCATGGCCTTGGCCATCTTGGTTTGCATCTTCCCCATCAACTCCATCACTTTCGCCTTCTTGGATTCGGGGAGAAAATCCATCATCGTTTCCATCGGATTCACCATCGCGCTCATGGCGGTTTTCATGTCCGGTTCGATTCCCAGGGCCCGCAGCAGGGCGTTCTTCTCCTTGTCGAGTTCGCGATTTTTTTCGAGATTATCCACGTCGTACATCATCGCAAACGGATTGCCGGATTTCCAGAATTCGAACTCTTTCGGTTCTCCGCGTATTTGCTTTTTCTTCTGATCGTACAACTTGTTGACGTCGGCTGTGATCACGTCACGGATAGTATCTTCCGGACATCCGACGGATCGCAGATTGGCGATGTATTCCTTATAGTCGGCCGACTCGACCGATTCCCAGGTGAACTTTTTCAGGACCGTGTTGGTCACCACCTGCCGATCGACCTTTACGGCGGGTTCCGCTTTGGCGATGACCGCGGTTTGATCCGTATTCCTTTGCGCTTCCGGAGGCGATACAGGCAGAGGAGCTTCGCGCTTCAATGAGTGAGCGACGCCCAGAATGACATTGAGCGCCACGGAAATGATGAGAAGTGTCTTTGTGTTCATACCTTGGTGATAGTTGATTCAAAATACCAGTCAGCTTGCGCCAGCCCGGGTCATTGAGCGGTTTTCTTCGGAGGGGTCGGTTCCCGGTGAATTCGGTCCATCCAACTGAGACCATAGCCTCGACCGTAGTTTTTCCACCCCTTTTCACCCAGCACCCCCTTGATCGCCTGCTCGGATTCGCTACGAATCCCTTCCAGGGCGGCTTTGCGCTGATCAGAGTCGAGTGATTTGTTTCCTCGAATCTCCTGGGCGCTTTTTTCCGCAAGTTTTTTCATCTCATAGACCTTCTTTGCCTCAGCCGTTCCCAGGTCCGCCGATTTCGCTGCCCGATTGATGGCTTGAAAATTGTAGTCTTTAGACATTTCATAATCCGCATACCGCCCGTCATCGAGCGCCGCCTTGATCTTTTCATTGAGCTCCTTTTCTGCCTGCTTCCGCTTTTCCTTTTCCTCTTTCGTGCCGCGATTCGCGGACATCGGACTGAATTCATCATCAAACTCTTTCCGTAATTCGAAAACGGTCAGAAATTCCTTCTCAGACGGATCGAACCCCGCAATCTGCATGCGCATCATGTTCGCGGTCATGGACATTCTAAGCTGATAGTTTTTGTTCTCCTCTGGTGTCAGCATTTTCGCGACAGCGGCCTCCATATCTTTCTGGATCTTGATCATATCCTCCTGATCC
>CALBIE010000600.1 GCA_937893495.1 uncultured Verrucomicrobiales bacterium
TCCGGCACGGTGACGGTGGACACCATCGGCAGCGATTTTGACACCGTGCTGGCCGTCTACACCGGCACGGCGCTCGACGCGCTGACTTCAATTGTGTCGAACGACGATCATGCCAACACGGTCGCAAGCAGAGGCAGTTTTGTTGCGGTGGCGGGAACAGCCTACCAAATCGCCGTCGATGGCTTTGGTGGAAGAAGCGGGACAGTTCAACTGACAATCACGGCATCACCATCCGGCACGGTGCAGTTCAGTTCAAGCACTTACACGGTGGGGGAGGCCACGGCCACCGCCACCATCACCGTCACCCGCACCGACGGCAGCGCGGGCGCGGTGGGGGTGGATTATGCCACGGCCAACGGGACGGCGACGGCGGGGGCGGACTACACGGCCGCCAGCGGGACGCTTTCCTGGGCCGATGGGGATACCGCCAACAAGACGTTTGCGGTGACGATCCTCAATGACTCAACGATTGAGGGCGGCGAGACGGTGACCCTGACGCTCAGCAATCCCACGGGTGGAGCCACACTCGGAACAATCCAGACCACCACGCTGACCATTACGGATGACGACTCATCCGGCCCGGCCAATGACAGCTTCGCCAACCGACTGACAGTGCCGGGCCAGGGCGGCACGGTGACCGGGTCCAACATGGGAGCGAGCAAAGAAACGGATGAGCCCAATCACGCAGGAACAACGGGCGGCAAGTCCGTCTGGTGGACCTGGACGGCCACGGCGTCCGAAACGGTGACGGTGGACACCATCGGCAGCGATTTTGACACCGTGCTGGCCGTCTATACCGGCACGGCGGTCGACGCGCTGTCGCAGATCGCATCCGATGATGACGAGGGCGGTAACGCCACGAGTCGGCTGACGATTGCTGCGGTGGCGGGAACCAGCTACCCGATTGTTGTGGACGGCTACGGTGGGAATGGTGGTTTAATTCGCCTGAACGTTAGTCTAACAGATTCCCAACCTCCAGCCGTTAGCATTACCAATTTGAGTGGAGGTCAGATCGTGACCAGTTCACCGGTCAATGTCAGCGGGACTGCCAGCGATCTAGACAGTCCGAGTAGTGGGCTGGCGGTCGTTGAGGTGCGGGTCAATGGCGGCGATTTTCAGATTACCAGCGGCACGACAAATTGGGGCCGATCTGTCAACGTGAGTTTGGGAAGCAACCTGATCGAGGCGCGCAGCCAGGACAACGCCGGCAACTACTCGGCGCTTTCACCCGTGACCGTGATCTTCACGCCGCCGGACACGATTGCGCCAACGGTGGTAATATCCAGCCCGACCAGTGGACAGAATCTTTCCAGCACGACGATTGATGTCAGCGGAACGGCCGCAGACAACGCAAGCGTGACGACGGTTGAAGTGCGGGTCAATGGTGGCCCCTGGCAGACGGCTATCGGCGCGGCCAATTGGACCCGATTGGTGAACCTGAATTCGGGAAGCAACCTGATTGAGGCCCGCAGCCGGGATGGAGCGGGGAACTACTCGGTTATTGCGACGGTCACGACAAACAACGATCTGGGCAAGCGGCAAACTGTCAGCGCAGTGAGCCAAGTCAACGTGACCGCTGGGACCACATTTGGTTTTGGGGTACAATATGGCGTAACTGACGAAGACACGACGCTTTCCGGATTGGGACTGAGGATTCACTTTGATTCGAGCAAGCTGACTTGGCAGTCCTTCGCCAATGTCCTGGCGGCAGGTGAGACTGCTCCTGGCACCTATTCGCCGCAGAACGATACAGAAGATTTCGATAACGACCCGGCAACGGACAAATTTGTTCTAGTTGATTGGGCCAGTGTCGCGGGAACCTGGCCCAATCAGAAACTGCCGACGCTGTTGTATGACGCAAACTTTATTGCGGGGGCTGAGATTACAGCAGGGGTCACCACTACGATTCGTTTCTCGGCCAGCAGATTGGCCGGTGGCTATTCCTTTGCAAGTAACCCGGTGTTTGTGGGAAATCTTGCGACAACCATCAAAACTCGCGCGTCGGGAGAGGTGACCATCGAGTTTTATGCCGCGCCCGATGCTCGCTATACTGTGGAATACAGTACCAATATTAATGGCCCTTACCTGACAACTCTCCCGGCGGTCACCGGCACGGGCAGCCGCGTGCAATGGGTAGATAATGGTCCACCGAGAACCGCGAGCAAACCCATAATGGAGGCCACTTCGCGTTTTTACCGCGTCGTCCAAACCCCTTAACGCACATCTTTCCCCACCCAGAACGTTTACGGGTCCCGACAATCCACAATACTTCGCCAAGCCACCAAGGCAGCGATTCAATAATTCAATCGCCAGCTGTCGGACAGACCGGAACTACCGCGGGCTGAGCAGAGGAATCACGGAACGGCCAAAGCGCCGGTAAAGTTTAAAATCTCGAGCGAGCTTCAAAACTCAGGACGACACGGGAGAGCACTTGGCAGAACTTTGTGTTCTTCGTGGTTGGAATCGGATCCCTTCAACGCCGAGGACGCCGAGGCACAGAGAACCGCAGAGAGTAAACGGGGAGCACAGGCCGCCGGCCTGTTGTGTCTGGCGGCCCGCCAGACACCGGTGAGGCGCGCGGTTGTGAAACCGATTCTTGTCGCGGATGGGCAGACGAACGCCTGGGGCATTTTGGCGGGCCGGCTGTGCTCCCCGGGGTATTGCGGCCTGGCCACTGTGGATGCGGAATTGCGAAACGGGGTTCGCGACTGTGCCGGAGACAACCCAGGGATGACTGGCTAAGCGGGAATGAGCGGGTGCGTTCTGCGAGTGAGGGGAAAATCCACCCGCGTTCGCTTGAGCCCGGAAAGGAAAGCTCCGTGAGCCATTTCGATCGCCTTCATGGCGCGATTGCCGGAACACAATGGTTCCCGCTTCTCGTCGATGGCCAGCAACCAGTCGCGCACCACGCGCCGATGGGCCGCTTCATAGCCGGTCAAGCTATCGATTTCCGCCTCGGCGGAAGGATCCACCCCGCCGGTCCAGGTTATCCAGTTCTCCGCGCGGGTTGAAGCCGCCCGACTCGGCCCGGTGAGGAGTGACATCGTCGGCACCGCGCCGGACTTCAATCGGAGTACCCCGCGCGAACCGACTATCTCCATCCCAAAGGGACCCGCGGCCTTTTCCAATCCCTTCCGGCTGCGAAACGTCACGTTCATGCCCGAGTCCATGGCAAAATGCGCAAAGATGTCGTCACCCACGACCGGCCCCACCCGGTCCGAAGGAGACTCCTCGGCATCACTGATCTTCACGACCTTACCCTGGCGCCGGATTCGCGCGTGACACCACTGCACCTCGCCCGCAAAGAGTCGCGCGAGATCGAACACGTGCAGCCCCAGTACCATCATGTCCTGCCCGCCCGCCCGGGACCCCATCTTGCCGACCGTGTGAATTTCCAGCACGTCGCCGATGAGCCCTTCGCGAAGGGCTTTCTCCAGGCGAATCACGATGGGTGCCAGCCGCGTCACGTGGGCCACAGCAATCCGCCGCTTTTTTTCCCCTGCAAGCCGGAGTATTTCGTCCGCTTCGGTCAGCGAAAGCGTAAACGGTTTTTCCAGATAAACATGCGCGCCGACTTCGAGGGCCGCCATGGTCATCGCGTGATGTTCAACCGACCAGCGGGGACCGACGGCGACCAGATCCGGTTTTTCCTTCACCAGCATTTCGCGGTAGTTTGCATAGGCCCGCGCGGCACCGCAGCTTTTCCTGGCGCTGGCCCGGCCGGCCGGGTTCGGATCGGCTACTGCAACGACAACAGTACCCGGAAGCCCGTTGAATATGAGGTCGATTCCATGGCCAAAGTTACCGGCGCCGGTATGCCCGATGATCGCCGCCTTCCGGACGGGCCCAGACTCGGCGAAGGATCGACCGGACGAAAGAACCGTGGCGGCTGCCAATCCTGCGCTGCCCGAAAAGAATTCACGTCGTGTCCAAGGAGTCATGCCATCCACCCTATATGCCCGTGACGGTTGAGGCAATCTCCCCGAATGTCCGCCGCGCGATCAGGTGGCAACCTCAACATCAGCGGAATCAAGACCGCCCGGTTGTCTGCCCACCCACTGAAATGAATCCGGATTTTTTGGATGATGGGACGAACAATGTGAAAAACACAGTCAGATTTGATCGCCAAACGGAGTGGAAGCGCGGAGACTGGATCGTCAACAATTGATGAAGCGACTACTTTTCACATTCGGTCTTGGCTTTTTCCTTGCTCCGTCCGTCCTCCACGCGGAGAAGCCGGTCGCCGCACCCAGCTTCCGTCAGGACATCATGCCCATCCTCTTCCGCGCGGGCTGCAATGCCGGCACCTGCCATGGATCCGCACGGGGCAAGGATGGCTTCATGCTCTCGCTGTTCGGGTATGACGCAAAGGGCGATTACTTTCGCATCGTCAACGAGATGGTTGGTCGCCGTTTGAATTATGCCGTGCCGGAACAAAGTCTCCTCCTCACGAAGGCCATCGGCGCGGTTCCGCACACGGGCGGCGAGCAGTTTGACAAAAACAGCGGACATTACGACACCATTCGCCGATGGATTGCCGCCGGTGCACCCGACGACCAGGGCGAGGTGGCCGCACCGGTCGGACTGGAACTCTCCACCGAAAGCATCATTTTCAAAAAGGCCCAGGCGGAGGAAATTCTCAAGGTAACCTCTCGGTTCAGCGACGGAACCAAACGTGACGTCACGGCACTGGCCCGCTTTCACAGCAACAATGCCGGCGTTGCGGATATTGACGAAAATGGACGCGTAACCGCCACCGGGCCGGGCGATACGCATGTGTTTGCCCGCTACAACCGTTTCACGGTCGGCACCGAGGTGATCGTGCTGCCGACCTCGGGCGACTTTGCCTGGCCCAATCCACCGGCAAACAATTACATCGACGAACTGGTCTTCGACCGGCTCAAAAAACTTCGCATTGCACCTTCCAGGCTTTGCGACGATGAAACCTTTCTCCGCCGCGTTACACTCGATCTCGCCGCGCGTCCACCGACGCCCAGAGAATACCAATCCTTCCTCGCCGACCAGCGGTCCGACAAACGAGAGAACAAGATTTACGAACTTGTGAGAGCCGATGACTTCGCCGACTACTGGACGGCGCTGTGGGGTGAACAGTTGCGCATCAAGGGCGGCAACTACGCACCGGAAGGCACCCATGTGAAAGCGGCGAACGCTCTTTACGAATGGATTCGCCAGCAGATGCGCTCCAGCCGGCCCCTCAACGAAATGGTCGCGGAAATGGTGGCGGCGTCGGGAAGCAACCTGCAGAACGGCCCGGTGAATCTTTACACGATGATGGTGCATAAACCGCGCCTCGAACCGAAGGCCTTCGCGGCCGACTTTTCGCAGGTCTTCCTCGGCATCCAGATCCAATGTGCCGAGTGCCACAATCACCCGTTCGACCGCTGGACGATGGATGACTATTACGGGTTCGTCAGTTTCTTCACCGGCATGCAACGCAAGCCCGGAATTGAACCGCGAGAGAAACGGGTTTTCTATGACACCTCGGCACCGCCCGCCCGGCACAAGGTTGATCAGCGCCCCATGCCGGCCAAGACCATCGGCGCGATCGAGCCCGTCAAACATGACGGCGATCCTCGACCCGCGCTGGCGGCCTGGTTGACCTCGCCGGAGAACAAGATGTTCAGCCGCAACCTCGCCAACCGGATTTGGGCGCAGTTGATGGGGCGCGGCGTGATTGAACCGGTCGATGACATCCGGGTGAGCAATCCACCGGTGAACGCCCCATTGCTCGATGCGTTGTCGCAGCGGCTCGTTGAGTCCGGGTTCGATCTGCGAAGCCTCGTGCGCGACATCTGCAATTCCCGCGTCTATCAGCTCAGCGCGCAGCCCAATGAATCCAATCGCCTCGACACCCGGCAATTCTCCCATGCCCATCTGCGGCGACTCCGGGCGGATGTCCTCATGGATTCGATCTCGGCCGCCACCGGTGTGCCGACCCGGTTCAGGGATTACGCCCCCGGGACGAAGGCGATCGACGTCTGGCCTCGCTCGGCCGGATCGACCGGTTACGTCAACTTTCAGCACCCGTTTTTCGAAACCTTCGGTCGTGCGGGCCGCGATTCAATTTCCGTCTCAGACACGAAAAAGGAACCGACGCTCTCCCAGACGCTTCATCTGGCGGTGGGAGACACGCTGCGGAACGGAATCACCTCCGGGGGCCGGGTGAAGAAGATTGTCGAGGAAAGCAAAACGCCCGAGGCCACGCTGGAGAAATTGTTCGTCGTCACACTCGCTCGCAAGCCAACGGCAATGGAGGCGAAGGAGTTGCGCGCCTTGATCGGTGACGCGGTGAAGGACGTCGCGGTATATGAGGACATTTTCTGGAGCCTGCTCAACTCGACCGAGTTCGCGTTCAACCATTGAGGATGACGGAAGACGAAGGTGAATCAGATGAAACCGCAGTTTGAAATTGAGCCCTATGCAACAATCTGGTGGAACTTTGCAGCCTGTCTCCTGACCACAGCCCTGCTTCCTTTGTTCGGTTCTTCCACCTCCGCCGCGACGCCGATTTCCTACGACGAGCACATCAAGCCGATACTCCGGCAACACTGCCTCAAGTGTCACGGCGACGACAGGCAGAAGGCCGGATTGAACATGCAAACCTATGCCTCCACGCTCAAGGGTGGAAGCGGAGGCGAGGTCGTGATTGCCGGCCGCACCAGCCAGAGCCTGTTGTTCAAGGCCATTACGAACCCGGATGATGACGCCCGAATGCCTCCCAACAAGGCGCCGATTCCGGCGGACCAAATCGCGGTGATTCAAAAGTG
The DNA here is from genome assembly GCA_937893495.1 of uncultured Verrucomicrobiales bacterium. Lineage (GTDB taxonomy): Bacteria > Verrucomicrobiota > Verrucomicrobiia > Limisphaerales > JAYPXF01 > CALBIE01. Next base: position 6,789 of record CALBIE010000600.1, read on the forward strand.
GATCGACGCTGGCCTGCGCGAATTCTCCAGCAGCAAATCCATGGTGGTGGCACGCGACACCCGTTTTCAACCCGCGGCCAACGCCGACGCCAAGCCGAAGATTCCCGCGATGCCCGGCGATCTGCCCGAGGTCAAACTTCCCGAGTTCGTCCGTCCTCTGCCAATTCTGGCCATGGCCACGAGCCCTTGGGCACCGTTGCTGGCGGTTTCCGGGCAGGAACATGTGCGGCTGATTCACACTGAAACAGAAAAGGAACTCGGCCGGCTCCCATTCCCCGAAGGCGTGCCGCACGTCATTCGCTTCAGCCGCGACGGTACGGTGCTGATGGTCGCCGGCGGCCAACCCGTGGTCTCGGGCAAAGTCGTGCTGTTCGATGTCAAATCCGGCAAACGGCTCGCCGCCATCGGCGACGAAATCGACGCCGTGCTTGCGGCGGATATCAGCCCGGACCAAAAGCTCGTCGCGCTGGGTGGTTCGGGCAAGGCGGTGAAGGTTTACTCAACCGCTGACGGGTCATTGCAATACCGAATCCGAAAGCACACCGATTGGATCACCGCAGTCGGCTTCAGCCCGGACGGAGCCAGACTCGCCACGGCGGATCGGGCCGGCGGAATCCACCTTTCGGACGCGAAGGAAGGCGGGATAGTCCTCAGCCTCCTGGAGCACAAAGCCGCGGTCAGGGCGCTCGACTGGCGCCCGGATGGCAAACTGCTCGCTTCGGCGGGCGAGGACGGCCGGATCGTCTGGTGGGACGTGACCGATGGTTTTCCGGCAATCAGCAAGGCGAACGCCCATCCACCTCATCGCCCGCCGGGCACCTATGGCACCATTCCGAACGGGGTCATCGCCGCACGGTTTTCCCCCAACGGTTATCTGGCGACCGCCGGTCGCGATCGAAGCGTCCAGGTGTGGTCACCCACCGGAGTTGTGGTGAAGAAATACCAGAACGAATCCAGTCTTCCAATCAGCACGGCCCTGCTGCCCGATGGAACCGGCGTCATCAGTGGCGACGCCAAGGGTGAGGTTCGTTTTTGGAAGACAACCCGATTCTGGACCGTGACCAAAACAGAGGCGCCGGCGGCAAAGGCTGGAGAGCAATCGCCCGGAAAAACCGGCATCGCGAAGTTGGCAAAGTAATCCGTTTCGAAATAAATCCTTTATCAAACACATCAATATGAAACAGCCTGATCCCCACCAGCTCGATCCCAATCGCAACGGATGCGCCGGGTTCCGCTCCCTGCCGCGACGTCATGCAATTCAATCCGGTGTGCTGGGCGCTTTTGGCCTCTCCATGGGCGAATTCTTCCGACTGCAGGCCGCGGACAACAAGGCGTTCAGTCAGGAAGCCGGACAGAAAAGAGAAGCCAAGGCGTTGAGCGTCATTCAGCTTCATCTGCCCGGCGGGTTTCAGCAGCAGGAGTCGTTTGATCCGAAACCCGAGGCACCGGTGGAAATCTGCGGCCAGTTCGGCGTCACCAAGACGAAGGATGGGGATTACCTGAGCGACAACTTTCCGAAAACCGCCGCCGTGGCCGACAAGCTCACGGTCATTCGCAGCATGGTCGGCAAGATTCCGGATCACAACCTGGCGACCTACCATCTCTTCACAGGGTATATCCCGACCCCCGTGATCGATTTCCCGCAGATGGGTTAGATCGTTTCCCACGAGTTGGGAAAACGTGGGGATCTGCCACCTTACATCGCCATTCCGAAGAAACTCACCACCGGCGGCGGCACCGGATTTTTGAGCAGCACCTACGGGGCATTTGAAACCAATGCCGATCCGGGAAAGAAGCAGAAGGTGAAAGACTTCTCCATCCCGGCCGGCACAGAGAGACGTTTCGACAGACGGCTCAGCGCCCGCCAGATTATCGAGAAACGCCTCCGCGCACTCGAAGCCGATCCCGCCACGCTGGCAACAATGGATGATTTCTACAAGCAGGCCTACAACGTGCTGACCTCGAAGCAGGCACAGGGAGCGTTCTCGCTTGAGGATGAGACGGAGGCAACGCTCAAGCTCTACGGCTACGACACCGTGGGCCTGAAGGGACCCGACAACAAATACCATCCGAAAGGTCTGGCTGAGCGGCTGATTGTCGCCCGACGACTCGTCGAGGCAGGCGTACGATTCGTCACCGTGAATTACGGTGCGTTCGACTGCCACGTGGATGTGAAGAGGAACACGCTCGATCACATGCCACCCCTCGACGCGGCGATTTCCGGGATGGTGACCGATTTGGAACTACGCGGTCTGCTGGACACGACCATCTTCTGGGTCACCTCCGAGTTTGGCCGCACACCCAGGGTGAATGGCAACGGCGGCCGAGATCACTGGGCGCGGTGCTATTCCAACATCATCGCCGGCGGCGGGTTTACCCGTGGCCAAATCTACGGCGCCAGCGATTCGACCGGCGCCGAACCGGCCCGGGATGCGCTTCCGCTGGAGGATTTGATGCACACAATCTATCACCAACTCGGGATCGACGCGGGCAAGGAGTTGCTGGCGTTTGGAACGCGGCCGATTGAAATCATCAAGGGTGGCAAACTGGTTGCCGGATTGTTGGGCTGACCTTTTCACGAATCTTCCGGTTGCGTCCGGAATCACATTATGCGTTTTCAACCCTCAGTTTGCCTTCTGTTGCTGCTCGGACTGATGTCGGCCGGGTCACCAGCAAACGCCAATCAGACCAAGAACGTGGAAGGTGTCTCACCGCGAATCGGGCAGCGGGGCACCACGGTTGAAGTCACGATCGTCGGCGTCTCCATCCACGACCCGCGCGCGATTATATTCTTCAAGTCAGGCATCCGTGCCTTCGACATTCGTACGCCGGAAAGCCCGCCACGCAAACGCGGCATGGCCCATGGCGGGCGCATTGAGGAAGCAGTGGTTTGCAAATTCGAAATCGCGCCGGACTGCCCGCTCGGCGAACATTCATTTCGTCTGCTCACCGCCACGGAGCTGACCTGCATCGGCACGTTTCACGTCTCCCCCTTCCCTGTCGTCGATGAGAACGAGCAAGGTTCGGGCAACAACACCCTGAAAACCGCCAGCCCGATTGTGCCAAACTGCACGGTGCGGGGCGAACTTGGCGGCGATGTCGATGTTTACCGGGTGCCGGTCAAGGCGGGCCAACGACTCTCCGTCGAGGTGGATGTGGCGCGCATTGCCGACGTGCATTACGGCGATTCAGAATTCGATTTCGCGCTACGAATTTTGGATGAAGGCGGACGCCAGTTGGCGGTGAATGACGACAATCCGTTCCACGTGCAGGACCCATTACTTTCGCTGATCATGCCGCGGACCGGAGCCGCCTATGTGGAGGTCAAGAAATCCATCTACAATGATCGCACCGTGAGTTACTGCGTCCACGTCGGCACGAACCGGCGGCCGGTGGTCGCCTTTCCACCGGGAGGCCAGGCCGGAACAAGGCAGACATTCACGATGATTGGTGATGCGGCAGGCCGATTCGAAGCATCGCTCGAAATCCCGGAAACGGCTGGCTCGTTTTCCTGGTCCGGTGCTGCCCCTTCGCCGGTGACGTTGCGAGCCAGTCCCTATCCCAATGTCATCGAGGACCCGAAAACCGAAACGACACACGTACCACAATTGCCGGCTGCGCTGAACGGTGTCATCGATCGCCGTGGAGACACTGATTCGTTCCGATTCCGCGTGAAAAAGGGAACGCTGCTACGCGTCCGGGTTTTCTCCGCGGCATTGGGTTCACCGCTCGATCCCAGAATTCGGATCCGGCCAATCGGCAAAAGCGGCGAGCCTGAGGCGATCGAGTTGGAAGCGAGCGACGCGAGTCTCCCTGACCGGGATGTTTTCGGTTCCGGATATCGTGCCCGTGGCGGTCAAAAGGATGTGCTCGATCCTTCCGTCATCTGGGAGCCAAAGCTTGAGGGTGATTACCTGCTTGAAGTGATGGACGACGCGGGAGCCGGCGGTCCGACCGGCGTTTACCGCGTGGAGATCGAATCCCCCCACGCCGTGGTCCAGACGCTGCTGATGAGCCGCGCGAACGATTGGGCCGAGAGCACCCGTGTCAGTGGTCTGGCAGTGCCGCAGGGAAATCGCTGGACGGTCAACATCAGCCTTCCCAAGGGGCAATGGACGCCCGTGCGTGGCGAGTTCGATCTGGTGGCGCATGGCCTGCCAGTCGGGGTGAGCCTGGTCGCGCCACGGGTAAAAGCCGGTGCCGACATCTGGCCCGTGCAACTGGTGGCTGATATCTCGGCCAGAACGGGCGGCGCCGTGATTACCCTCGAGGCCCGGCCGGTCGATTCGATGTTGAAGGTTGAGACGCGTTGCCAGCAGATTATCCCGTTTATCAACCATCCCGGAGGCGACGCCTGGCGTGCCGTCCAGGTTGATCGTTACATCATGGCGGTCACGGATCCCGCTCCGTTCTCACTCGACATCGAGCAACCTTGCATCGCACTGGTCCGTGGCGGGGAACTCGCCGTTCCAGTCAAAATCACCCGCCACAAGGACTTCGCAGGTCCGGTAGAATTCTCCGTCGGGTTTGTTGATCGGGCGATCAATAGACAGCCGCCCACGACGATTCCCGCAGGCGAAACCGAGGGAATCCTGCTTCTCGGGGCCAATTCATCCGCCCCGCTCGGAACGCTGCCACTCGTTGTAATCGGCAGCACCGTCAATGCGACGATCGATCCCTATCTTGGCGCGGGGCACATCCGCGTCAGTTCGAAGATCGTCAACCTCACCGTCGGCGAACCGTACGTGAAACTCACCGCAGCACCCCAGAGTGTCCGTCGCGGAGAACGGAAAAAATTCATCTGGTCCGTCCAGCACAAGAGTCCGTTCGAAGGCGAGGCAAGCGTGAAACTTCTGGGACTGCCGAAAGGAGTCAGCGCGATTGAGCCGTTGCCGGTGATGACGAAAGAGTCGAAAGAAATTGCCTTCCATCTCTCGGCAACCGACGAAGCCCTGCTGGGGCAGGTGACCGGACTCGGTTGCGAGGTGATCGTTCCGGTAGACGGTCAGGTAATCAGACAACGCGCCGGGAACGGAAGTTTGCGGATTGATCCGGCATTGTAGATCGATTGTTCCGCGCCGTAATA
>CALBIE010000601.1 GCA_937893495.1 uncultured Verrucomicrobiales bacterium
AAATCTTACTGTGCGTATGCTTGGATGGATTGAACACGTCGCGGGCCAGCCAGTGGCAGGTTATCAGCAACGTGCCGTCGTGAAGAACGGTCAGCCCAAATTCCCGGCCTTGAATGTCGAGTCGTTCCTCGCGCGGTCCCCATGTTCTGCCGTCATCCTTCGACCGCCAGAAGACCGCTCGTTCCGCATATCCAGCGACTCCTTCGATCGCTCCGAAACAAAATGCCACGATCAGCAACTCACCGCTCTTCAATCGAGCCATGAACGGTTTGTAATCGTTGGGAATACCCAATGAAGTTCGAGTGGCAGAAACTCTGGCGTCAACGAACCCTTGGGGATTGAGCACAATAATCGGCTGGGAAATATTGCCGACGGATTTTGCCCTGTCACTTTCGCCTGGAGAACTCTCTTGTGCGGACGCAAGACCGCAAAACGCAATCAACGCGGCGGCAGTCAGAGTTTTCAATAAATGAACAGAACATATAAGCGTGTTCCTTTTCATCAGTTCAACAAGTTGTCTGGCTTCAGCGCATTTGAAATTCAAACCACTCTCGCCGACTCACTCCGGTGATTTGAACCGAAGTAGTTTCATTTCGCCCGTATCAATAAACCAAGTTTCCTTTCCGTCCGCAGCCACAAAGGGACCGGACAATCGTTCTTCAGAGGCTTCTCGGGGAAGCACGATCCGTCCCCGGAGGTTGCCGTCGGCCTGAAAGATCGATACGTTCGCTTCCTCCCTCAAAAAGACAAAGTCGCCATTGAATGCAACCGATGGATATTTGAGGTGATCCGGTACACCAAATGTGGCGAGCGGCGTGCCGTTCGACGAGAAGATGCCGACAGAAACGGTTCCCGACTGGAAGGGTGCAACGACGGCGAGTGAACCATCGGGTGCGATAGCCACGGATCTGGGGTTTTCCAGCCAGCGACCGTCCATATGCCGGCTGAGCCGTTGGACGACATCCTTCAATCCCCGAACAAGGAAAACGTCGTTGAAACCAACAATCCAGCACAGATTGGTATCGGGTTGGAAAAACCATTTTTGAACTATCGGATCCACTTCGATCTCTTTCCATCCGATGCGGCCATACTGCGGGCCAAAATGAAGAAACTTCGTTTCCGAAAATCCCAACTGAACGAAGATCTCATTGTCGTTGGAAACAGCAATCTGGCTGACTTGACTGAGCTGATTCAAGTCGGTCACCGCCGGATCAAGGCGGCCAATTATCCGCCCAACCTTGTCGAAGACGAACACGGCATGCGTTCTCGAATCCGCGATGTATATCCGATCGTTCGGTCCGACGTGCACCAATCCTGGCGTGGACAGTTCCGAAGGATTCAGTTGCGACCCCAGAACTAAATTGACCACTCCGGATTCAGTGAGGCGCAAGATGGCATTTCCATCACAGGTCCAAAGATGTCCTTGCGGGGAACGCTTTACGCCGTCATGGACAGGAAATACCCGACCATCGGAGAACCGTGGAATCATCTCGATTTGCACGGACCCCGCCGCATCCGTTCGCACGAGCGTCTTCTTCGCATTAAAATCGTATATGACAAAACCGCCGTTCTGATCGGCACTTATGTCGGTTGGATAATTTGGTTTACGACCCCATTTTTCTCTAAGGTCGATGAATCTGATGAATCTCCCTTTTTCATCGAAGACCTGAATGGTCTTCCGAATATTGTCGAGGACTGCGAACTGATTCGTGCCGTAGCGTGTGACGTCTTCTGGACTTAAAAGATCGTCCGGTTTGCCGCCATATCCACCCTGTTCCTTGTTCCACATTGGCCGACCGGCATCATCGAAGAAAAAGAGGCCGTCAATCATCGTATTCTTCACGTGCCGGGTCGTCAGTGCGACAAATCTCCCATCGGGGAATCCGGCAACTGCATCCACGGAAGGGCTGTTAACATTGGTCAGTGCCGTGATTGTCCCGGCGTCGAAGTCAGCCCGAAACCATCTGCCTGTGGCACCGACACCACGATCAGAAGCACTGATTACAAACCTGCCCTTTCCGATATTTGCCGGGTTGGAAAAAACCGCCCCCTTGGGCAAATGAGACACAGTAAAACCAAGCTCCTTCTTTACGACTCCTTCCTGGGAAATCAGCAGCAGAGCCGGGGGCCCGATCCCGGCGGCGCGAAACACGCATAGGTCGCCTGTCGTATCAAATTCAAACGCCCGTAGATCCCTGAGCGCGTGGTTTCGATTTGTGCTTCCGACAGACAGCTTTGCTTCCCCAAGTTTCTTCAGAGTCAATGTGCGATATAATCGAACGTCTGTTTCAGGTTTCTTCCACACGTAGGGCGATTGTCCGGTTCGAACAACCTTCCACTGGTTTTCACCAGCCTTTTCCACCTTGAACTTTGAGCGCAATCCGTTTTTGACAAAATACAAGTCAAACCTCTGGTCATCGCGGACTTCAAGGATACCTCCGCCTTTCCAGATCAACTCCCTTATTTGATCCTCGCGATCATCGTCTGTCGGATAACTATAGTCATCGTCCAAAGTCAGACCCCAAACACGCTTTCCTGTTTGATCCAGCAGGGCGAATACTGCCCCGGCTTTCTCAGAATCCCAAGTCCACCGATGAACCAGTGTCAACGGTGTTCCGGGCACTGTTGCTGCCGCGACAATATTGCGGAAACTCCGCGCATCTCCAGTCTGTGTATCGGGTTGAACGATTGATCGACGTTTCCCGGTAAGAAGGTCGTAAGTCCACCAACTTTCATTGCCCTGGTTTTTTCTATAATCGAAAATCCGGAAAATGGCCGATTCCGTTGTTTCATTGACGACCACCCCCAATCCAAGCGGCGATGGCGGAGCGTGAATGGCACCAGTTTTGCGCGCTTGTGACTCCTTCATCCTCACAGATCCGTCCGGCGCAAGGATGACAATCAGAAACTCTCCCATTCCTGCCGTGAAGCCTTCCTCGGCAAAACCATCCCAACCGTGAGTAAAGGCATATCCCGCAATGAGGCCCGAATCCGTGACGGCAACGTCCCACAGCGTAAACGGAAAACGATTGGTCCAAACAGTCTTTCCGCGTTTGGAAAAGCGGTATTCTGCCGCGCCGCGACCGTGCCGATCCGTCGGATTGACATGCAGTGAATATTCCCCGGACCGCGAAAGATATTCGGCGGGATTCAAAACCTGCGGAGACCCCATAAATGCAAGCGCGGGCACGCAGAAAATGGAAAATACAACGCAGTACCAGCAGGGTGTCGCGAGCAGCGCCATCCATCGACGACGCGCGCTGCGAAGCCAATCTTCCGTCTCGCGGGAGTATTGCCTGAGCATATTTTCAACCACGGCGTTGCATTTCATGATCGTGGCAGGACCATATCAAAGCCCGCTGCTCTTCCCATACACCTCCAACCAATCCAATCGCGAGCAGGCTTTGCTTTTCCCGCCGGGCATCAGGTCGGTAAACCCGATTTCGCGAACCCGGCTCAAATCGGGTTTCCCGACTTGTTCGCCTTTCGTGATATTCTTGATATTGAGTCGGAACCAGCCGCAGGTGGTCACATCAATTTCATCAACAATCCAGTCGTTTGACTCCGGCGTGCCGCGGTCGGCCATCTGTTTCGTCCGCCAGCGAACTTTGCCAAAATGGGTCAGGTCAACCGTCGAGGTCCGATGTTCGAACGCGAGCGCCCACGTTCCCGGACACAGGCCAGACCAGACGTAATACGGATCGCCCGGCTTGTTCTCGTGAAAGCTCCGTTTGATCTGGCCTTCTCCCGGCCCCAGCCGTTTCAAGATCAAGCTTGCGTTCGCGAGGTGTTTTTGTTGGACGGGAATCTCCTGCGGCGTTTCCGTGAAATCTTCGCGAAACCATCTCAATTCTGAGCGAATGGCGCCCGCAACGGCCCCGGCCAATATTTTTGTTCCGGCCCCATTGAAATGCACACCGTCGCTGAGCAACTTCTCGGCGCGCGGTTTCGTCAATGAGTAGAGATCGTTGATCTCGACTGCGTTCGCCTGCATCACCCGTTCGGCCGCAGCGTTGTATCCCACGATGTCGCGGTCGAGTCGGTAGCCTTTTGCTTCCGCCTTCTGTCCGATGGGCGTTGTCGATGACCAGAGGAGTCGCGCATCGGTCTTTTTGAGTCGTTCGATAAGCTTGCCGAGATTCAGCCGGTATTCGTCCAATCCAACCTGATGTTTGCCAGCGGGCGGCGGTGCAGCCTTACCTGCTTTGCTCAAATGCGTGAGATCATGAATGCCCCAGTTGAAATGAACGACGTCCCAGTGAATCTTTCCCAGATACGTGTCGAGGAATTCGAGCGTCTGGCGGGTCGAACGGCAATTATCGGGCGCGCGATAGACATTGGCCAACCCGGCCAGCTCTTTCCGCACGCCGACCGTGTAGGACATCGAAATCGAATCGCCGATGATCAATACATTTGGAAGATTCGGCTTCGCTTCCAAGAAAGCGTATTCAGCGCGGCTTTGATAATTCTTCGGCACCGCTTGCAGCCAGTTTTCTTTGCTGCTATGTGGGCAATCGGGTTCGGCCGAAGCCATTACCGAAGCGGCAATCAATGTGAAAAGTGGAACAAGGGATTTCATTCTTTGGCTATGAATTGAAACGAAAACAGATCGGCGTCCTTTAAGACAAACCGCAAACGCACGGGGCGGCCCGCCTGTTCGGCAACGTTCGCGCCAGATTTCCACCGGACGGTATGATTGACCCGATCGCCGACCATCTCGGTGCATTGTTCAAGGGTGAACCCGTCGATGGGTTGCCCGTCCGCCGTCAGCAACCCGATGCGCAGGCTGCCGGCCGCCGATGTCGCGTAGTTGATCGACAAGCAATCACCGGAAAACTTCAATGGGCGAGTGGTCATCTCTCCACCCTGGTAGGGCGCCCGAACGGAAACGAAACCGTCGAGCCGAATCGTGTACCGGCGCAAACGCGTTTCGCCGTCACGCCAATAGCCTTCACCGAACAGCATCGAAATCTCGTTGGGCGCGCCATCGATGGCGGACGCGGTCTCAAACAATCCGTAGTTCTGATAGTTATCGCCGTACATCCAGCGACTGCCTGAAGGACCGGCCTGGGGACCGGGACGGAGAAACGCCTCGTCCCATCGATGAAAACGAATCCCGTCGCGACTGGTCATGAACAAACCATCCGTCAGATCGGAACCAACCCGGGCGTAGGCGGCCACCAGTTCGGCTCGCAGTTTCTTCGGTGGGAGCGATTGCAACTGTTCCGTCATGGCGCGCGCCGTGTATCGAGTGGGGAAACCGAACCGAATGTGTGGTGCCCGGTCATACGGACCAATCTGGTTGGTATACATCTGTTGCGGCGGTGACCCCGGATATTCCAGAGGAACCGGTTTGGACCAATCGTGAAGATTGCTCGAGGTCGTCATGGAGATGGATCGCAGACCTTTCACCACGGTGCGAAAGTAGAGAACGTATTTCTTTTGCAGTTCGTCCCAGAACACGACGTTCATCGAGTCAAGGGCACCCTGTTTGAAGATGGCCTCGTCACTCTTTTTCCAATGAATGGCATCCGGTGACGTGAACAGATACAACCCGATCTTGTAATTACCCCCGACCGCTTTGAATTTTTCCGCTGGCGAGGACCCCGGTCGCGTGTCGAGAAACGGCACAAAGGTTCCCGATTCCGAACTACCCGGCCAGACAATGTTGTTGGCCATTGGGTCCGCCATCTTATCAGCATCTTTACCGCGCCACGGAAAGAGTTTGAGGAAAGGCTTCTTCCAGGTGATGCCGTCGCGGCTTTCGGCATAGCAAACGACCGGGCTGTGCGACATGCGGAGTTTTCCCCCGTCCCAAATCATCCGGTGCCCTCGATAGATCATCCTGAGCAGATCGTCGTCGCGCATCACCGTGACATAACCGCTCGTGTTTCCTTCCCATGGCTGATCGAACTTCATCGCCACTTCACGCGAATGCGGAGGATGCAACACGAGTTGGGCTCCCGGAATCCGGTCGATCAGGTAACGATCCACCAGCAGCTCGCGCCGTGATCCGATCTCGATCGGTTGGTCCGCCGGGCTGGCCAGGGGAGTCGTCAGCAACGCCAGCGCGCAGGTCGAAATAAGATTCAAGTTCATTTTTGCTTCCCGGTTTGGCCTGCATCGGCCCATGTTCGATCCCGCTTCACCGACGACAGCGGTCCAAGTGGTACCGGTCCTCATGACAACGCCTCGTCAACAACGTGCCCCTCGACATCGGTGAGCCGGTAATCGCGACCCGCGTGGCGGTAGATCAGTTTTTCGTGATCGAAACCCATCAGATGCAGGATGGTGGCATGAAAATCGTGAACGTGAACCGGTTTTTCCACCGCGCGCAGACCGTGTTCGTCGCTGGCGCCGTGGACGATGCCGGACTTCACGCCCGCGCCGGCAAGCCATGAGCTGAATGCCCACGGATGGTGCTCGCGCCCCTTGGCATCCGCCTTGTTGTTGAAGGGCGTGCGACCGAATTCGCTCGTCCAGACCACCAGCGTGTCATCGAGCAGGCCGCGCTGTTTCAGGTCGCGCAAGAGGGCGGCGATGGGTTGGTCAACATTCTTCGCGAGTCCGACGTGGGTCATCATATCTCCATGGGCGTCCCAGTTGCCGGAGGAGCCGGTGTCGATCAGCTCGACGAATCGCACCCCGCGTTCGACCAGCCGCCGCGCCGCGAGACATTGCCAGCCGAAGCCCTTCGTCTGGCCGGGTTGCAGACCGTAGCTCTTCAGCGTGCCCTCGCTTTCCTGTTTGAAATCAAACGCCTCCGGCACGGCCATCTGCATGCCGAACGCGGTTTCGAACGTGCGCAACCGGGCATCAAGCAAGGGGTCGCCGTCACGCGCGAGGAGGTGGGCTTCGTTGATTCCACGCAAGGCGGCGAGTTCCAACGCCTGCCGGTCGGCCGGTGTGCGTGGAGCAATGTTCGAGATCGGTTCCGCGCCCGGAACGACGAGCGTTCCCTGGTGCGCGCCAGGCAGGAAGTCGCTCGCGAACACCTGCGTACCGGCATAGGTCTGCTTCGGCGCGATGACGACAAAGCCGGGCAGATTGCGGTTTGAAGATCCGAGTCCGTAGCTGACCCACGATCCAATGCTCGGCCGCGCGAAGGCAAACGAGCCCGTGTGCATGCCGAGAGTCGCGTTGTAATGGTTCGAGTGCGAGGTGTGCATCGATCGGATCATCGCGATATCGTCCACGCATTCGCCGACATGGGGAAACAATCCGCTGACCTCGGTGCCGCATTGGCCGTACGGCGTAAACTCCCATTGCGGGCGTTTCAAATAGATGCGCTCGTAGCCGGGACGATCTTTGATCTCCGGATGATCCGCCTTGATCTCCTTCCCGTGATCGCGCGTGAGGTTCGGCTTGGGATCGAAGGTATCGACGTGCGAGACGCCCCCGGTCATGAAGAGAAAAATCACCCGCTTGGCTTTCGCGTGAAAGTGCGGCTCCCGGGCCGCAAGCGGATCGCCACCGTCCGCCATCAATTGCCGGACGATACCGGGAAAAAGTGCTGACCCAGTCACGGAGGACTGAAGAAAACTGCGGCGGGAAGGATGCATGAAATTCATGGCTCAATCGACGTGGACGAACTCGTTTGCGGCAAGGAGCACGCGCGCATAGGCCAGCCACCTGCCCCGTGCATCAGCCGGATATCTTGAAAGGAAGGTTTTCGCCGCGGTCACTTCGGCCGGCGTCGCCGTGCGTTGAAACAGAACGCGGAATGCCCGCGCAATCCGGGACTCGTCATCCGGCAATTTCATCAAACCATCGGCGAACGCGGCCGCCTGTTCGTGAAAGAACGGAGCATTCAGGAAATACAACGCCTGCGTCGGCATGGTCGTCATCTGGCGCGTCGGGGTGCTCGCGTTCGGATCGGCACCATCAAACAGCGCGAGAAAGGGATGCCGCCGCTGGCGCTGCACCATGAGGTAAGCGCTGCGTTTCTTCGTTTCGTAAACGGCGTTGAAAGGATTGTGCTGGGTGAACTTCCAGGTCTTTTCCTGCGGAAAAGGATGCGCCTCGGCGGGCGCCGCATCCAACTGCCCTGACACCGCAAGCAGACTGTCGCGGATCTCCTCCGCCGTGAGGCGACGACGACTGAACCGACCGATCAGCCGGTTGTCTGGATCAGCCTCGACGATGGCCGCCGGCCGGGTACTGGAGCGCTGATAGGCGGTCGTGCCCATGATGAGCCGGTGCAGGTCTTTCACACGGTGGCCGCTGGCCACGAATTGTGCCGCGAGCCAGTCCAGCAGTCCGGGATCGGTCGGCGCTTCGCCGCGTGAACCAAAATCATTTGGAGTGGCCACAATTCCCCGGCCAAAATGCCATTGCCAGATACGGTTCACCATCACCCGCGCTGTCAGCGGATGGCCCGCAATCCAATCGCCCAGTTCGCGGCGACCACTGCCCGCCTCATTCGGAACCGCTGCGCCGCCAAAAATCGAAATCCAGCGGCGCGGCACTTCGTTACCCAACAATTCCGGATCACCTCGCTCGTGCAGACGCACGTTCTTCGGATTCGCGTCCACCACCGCATAGGCGACCGGAATGACCGGCTCGGGGCCCACCTGCTTCAAGGACGACGGCATGGCGCGGCCGATTGCTATCAGGGCGGGTCCGGCATCCGGCGCGGCTATGTGTTCCAATCGAAACGCCACGCCATCGAGCCCGGTAGGATGCGCGTCGGCCACGCGACCTTTCAGATTGATGACCCCGTCGAAGGGGCTGACCCAGGCCATGGCGACGGGGCGATTGTGCGCCGGATGAACGAAAAACGTTTTCGGCGGCAACTTGGTCCATACTTTTACCTCCTGTTCGGAGCTGTTGACAAACACGGAAGGCAGATCGCCGACACTCCATTTCTGCAGAGCGGGGTTTCCATCAATCGCCTTTTGGCGGTCGGTCAAAAACGCCGGACCGGCCGTCGCTTCGTAGAAACACCATGTCGCGCCGTGCGAAACCGAATGCGGATTCGATTCCAAAAGAGTGGCAACGAGATCGGACAGGCTCCAACGGCGTTTCCCGGCACCAGCCTCGGCCACGGTCCATTCCACCAGCGTGGTGTCGGCTCCGTGATTGGCGTTGGGCAGCACTGTCAGTTGCAGAATGTCTCCGCGGCTAATCTTCAGTTTCTCGATGTTGGCGCTCGCAACGTCTCCAAACGAAACCGATTTGCCTTCACCAACCTTCGCCTCGGCGAGAACCTTGGAACGCCCGCTCATAGCGTCGGCGACAATCTTCTTCGCATCCTTGACGGATTCAGCAAGGTTCTTCTTATCCTGCTCGGCCGCGGCGACTTTGTCCCGCCATGGCTTCATCAACGCATCGACTTTCGCCGACGACATCAGCGGCACCAAATCCCGGGGTTGTCCCTTGGGTTCGCATCCGGGAAATGCGAACCGGGTCGAGGCGAAGATGCCGTAGAGCGCATAGTAATCCTCCGCAGTGACCGGGTCGTACTTGTGGTCATGACAACGCGCACAGCCGGTCGTGAGGCCGAGGAAATTCTTGCCGAGATTGTCGATCACGTCCTCGTGCATGAGGTGAACATCCTTGTCGATGTCGTGCCCAAAGCGACGGGCGATCGCGAGATACCCGGTCGCCACGATTCCCTCATTGCGTTGCGCGTCCCCTTCGGAACCGCGAATCAGATCGCCCGCCAGTTGCAGCCGCACGAACTCGTCGAAAGGGAGGTCTCGATTGAATGCGTCAAACACCCAGTTGCGATAGCGCCACGCGTGCGGCAACGGACGGTCGGTGTTCTCGCCCGCGGTATCGGCGTAGCGGACGACGTCCAGCCAATGTCGTCCCCAGCGCACGCCATATTGTGGCGACGCCAACAAGCGCTCAACCACCTTGGCAAAGGCGTTCGGAGATCGATCCGCAAGAAAGGCTTCGACGTCACCCGGCGTCGGAGGCAGGCCGGTCAAATCGTAGGTTGAGCGTCGGATCAAGGTCCGGCCGTCCGCCTTGCCCACCGGAGTCATCGAGCGTTCCATCAGTTTCGAATTCAGAAACGCGTCGATTTTCGCCGAAGTCGGATCCGGGTCCGCCTTGGGCAGTGGTTGAAAAGCCCACCAAGACTTCGCTACCGCCTTGCTCATTCCCCCAATCTTTGTCTCTTGCGTGCGCGGATCCGGCGCGGCAATGGCGATGGACAGCCCGCCGGCCAGAATGAAGAACTTTAAAAAGCTGCTTCTCGTCGCCCGCCAACCCGATCTTTGATCAATGGACGGCATCATGCCTTCGGTTTGATAAACAAGACTTCGCCCCAGTCGATCCAACCCTGCCGCAAATCGACCCGAAACCAGCCTTCGCTGTTCTTCCTGTGAAACCGGAGCGGCGATCGTTTTCCAAACTGTTTGAGGTCGTATTGCGCCCACGTCTTGCCCAGATCCGGCGACACGATGAAGCCCGTGAAATACGGCGACGCCGGTGCGTAATGGGCGGAAAGCATGAACCCGTCCTCAATGATCATGTTCGCCGATTCATAGAGCGGATTGAAGAGCATCGTGTGCTTGTCGGGATTGGCGATATCCGCGGGAGCGCACCGGAAGATGCCCCGGTCATGCAACTGACCGGCCGGCACCCGCCCGTTCGCGTCGGCGGCCCAATAGAGTTGGCCTTCCACGAAATTGATGCCGCCGGACTTGTAACGGGAGTTTGAGTTCACCGAGACGAGCACCTTCCAATCCCACTTGTCCCGGCTCCGGTCATACGTGCCGCGCAACCAATGGCATTCGTGTCCGTGCCCGCGGTCAACGTCGCCCGTGCTGGCGTAATAGGCATCCTCGGTGGGATTGTAGGCGACGGAATGGATGTGCCGGCAGACCACCGGATTGTCGGGATTGCCGAGCGGTTTGCCGGACTTCGATTCCTTTTCCTGAAAGTTCGGATTCTGCCCGAACGAATACGCGATCTTCACCGTCTTTCCGGAATCGGTGGAATAGTAGATGTTCACCGGCACCGGCCCGCCACGCACGTTGCAATAGTTGCCCCATACCAGCATCTCCTTCCCCTTCACATTCCACGTGTGCTCGCCGTCGAGCGAATGGAAATACCACCCCGGCATTTCCGGATTCTGCGGCGTGTGCGGAATGTAATCGCTGCCGTCCAAATCCTTCACGACTACCGGCTCAAATGACTTGAGATTGTCCGTGCTCAAATAGAGTTTCGAACGGGTCGCAAAGAGGATGTTGCCGTTCTTCTGTATGCAACTGAACGTGATGTTCTTGGCGTTGGGAAAGGCGGTCTCGTGCGGCCAGGTTTTTCCATTGTCCTCGGACAGGAAAATCTTTCCCTCGTCAAACCCGAACGCCTTGTTGTCGCGTTGCGAATCGATGTACGGCCCCTTGGGCGCAAGCCGATACCAGAAGTGTTCGGTTTCACCCGTTCCGCGTTCGGCGGCGTCCAGGTCGAGTTCGCCGCCCAGCAACAAACCGCCCGCAGCGGCAGAGGTGGCACCCATGAATTGGCGCCGCGTCATTTCAATCTGTGGTTTCGAGTCCATATTTCAATTAATTGCGTTGATGATTTGGGCAAAGCCTTGCCGGTTTTCGAATCGCTGGAAATTTCCTGCGGATGGCAAGGCCGACCTACCGATGTAAAAAGGACGGAAATTGAATCTGAATCCGCGGGTCG
>CALBIE010000602.1 GCA_937893495.1 uncultured Verrucomicrobiales bacterium
GCAAAAGTGGAGGTGCCCGTGAAGATTCAGAAGAAGTATGGTTTCGACGATGCGGTGACGATTTCCTTTTCTGGCGGAAGTGCCAAGGGAGTTACAGTTCCCACTCTGACAATTCCCAAGGGCAAGACCGATGGTAAGTTGGTCATCACCGGGGCCGCCACCGCCGCGATTGGTGATCACACGGTGCAACTTCAAACCTCGCTTCGCTTCAACAGCCAGAATATCAAGTTTGACCACCCGGTGAAGTTGAAGATTGTCGCCCGGCAAACAGCGAAGAAATAATTCTCCACGATTGGATGAGTGGTCGGTTCTGGCGGAATACATTTAAATCAGCATTGGTAAATCGATGAAAAAGCAATTTGGTATCCTGAGCCTCGCGGTCTTCCTGACCATCCCGGCAATCGCCCGAGCGGCACTTCCTGTCGCCAAGACGAGTCGCACGAACACCGTGGATTTTGAAAAGGAGATTCTCCCTATCTTTCGAGCCAACTGTCTGGCGTGCCACAATCAGACGAAAGCTCGTGCCGGGATGAATCTTGAGACACCCGACTTGATTCGCAAGGGCGGCGATTCCGGCCCGGGGGTTGTGGCGGGCAAGAGCGCCGAAAGCCTGCTGTTCAAATCTGCCTCTCATGCCGAGGATCCCATCATGCCACCCCCGAAAAACAACTCGGCGGCAAAAAACCTGACGCCCGAACAGCTTGCGTTGGTGAAGCTTTGGATTGATCAAGGCGCTAAAGGCGAAGTGAAGGGTTTTGTAGATATCGCCTGGCAGCCGTTGCCCGTCAGTTTTAATCCGATTTATTCCGTAGCCTTGAGTCCGGATGGTCAGTACGCGGCCTGCAATCGGGCCAATCGCATTCATATTTACCACCTGCCAACGGAAAAGCTGGTCGCCGAGTTGGTCGATCCGAAACTTGAAGCCGACAAGAAATATGCCGGCCAGAAAGTGGCGCATCACGACATGGCCTACACGCTTAAGTTCAATCCCGGGGGTGACCTGCTGGTTTCAGGCAGTTATCAGGAAGTGAAGTTCTGGCGTCTGACTACGCCGGCTCCCGTGGCGCTCGGTGGAAATCAGTCCGCGAAATTGGCCGCCAGTGCCGATGGGAATCGGTTTGTCATTGGTGAAGGCAGTTCGGCGCGAATCTATGAGGCCTCCACACGCAAGGAACTTCGCACGGTCTCTCTGCCCAATGGTTCAATGACCGACATCGCCATCGCGCCTGACGGAAACAGCGTCGCCGCAAGTGGAGGAAAGGTCGTTTATGTGTGGAGCGTGTCGGACGGCAACCTGTTGGCGGAAATATCGGCACCGACCAATGTGACTGCCATTACCTTTTTTGGCGGAAGCGACTGGATTGCCGCGGGCGGAATAGACAAGGTGATACACACGTGGAAGATACCGGCTTCGAACAAAGAGAAACCGACGGCTGGAAAGGAACTGGCTGGCCATACCGCGGCGGTGACTTCGATGGCTTCGGCCGGCGGGAATATCATTATTTCAGGTAGTGAAGACAGTACCGTGCGGAGCTGGGATGCTGCCACCGGCAAAGCGATTCGGTCGTTTAATCACGGCGTGCCGGTCAGTCGCGTGGTGGCGACTCTGGACGGAAAGGTTTTCGCCAGTCTCGGGCAGAATCATCCGAGCGCGAAAATGTGGGAAGCCGCCAATGGAAAATTGATTAAAGAAGTAAAAGGCGATTTCCGGTTGGATGAATTGGCCAGCGAAAGCACTCGATTCGAGGGATTCACCCGCAATGAGGTAACCTACTACAAGGGCGCACTTAAGAAAGCGGAAGACAACAAGAAGAAGACTGACGACGCCGTCAAGAAAGCGAATGAAGATCGCGATAAACTAGCCAAAGCGTTTCCGGAAAAAGAAAAGGCACTGAAGGCGGCTGAAGCGGAAAAGGCAGCGGTGGATAAGCAAATTGCTGATGCCGAGACCGCCGTGAAAGGCACCAAGGACGACAAGGCGAAGGCCGAAGAGCAAAAGAAACTCGACGCCGCGAAGAAGAAGAAGACCGAGGTGGAGAAAAAGTTGATCGAGGCGCAGAAGCCGGTTCAGGAATTCCGCAATTCCGAAGATCAGGCCAAGCGTGCGGTGGTGGATGCGACTCGGGCTGGTGTGGCGGTTGCGAAAGCAAAAACTGAACTTAAAACGGCCGAGGACCAAACGGTTCAGGCGAAGAAGGAACTGGATGCGACCAAGGCTCGCGCCGCAGCCGCAAACGCTCCGTGGAATAGTGTCAGTTTCTCCGCTGACAATCGCCTGATCGCGGCCCTGAACAATGACGGAAGTGTCTTCGTTATGCGGGCCGACAACGGGCAGGGCATCAGCAAGCACGCGTTGCGCAAATCGGCCAGCATGGTTTTTGTTGGTGACCAGCTGGTTTCTCACGCCGCTGAAACGGCGTTGAATACCGTGGAGCGTTCGTGGAAATTGGAGCGAACGATTGGCACGAGCACGGGGCGCTCTCCGTTGACCGGCCGGGTCTATTCCACCGCATTCAGTCCGGACGGCAAATTACTGGCGACCGGCAGCGGTGATCCATCGCGCAGCGGGCAGATCGTCATCTGGGAGGTGGCGACCGGCAAAAAAGCGCAGGAGATTTACAATGGTCACAGCGATATCGTGCTGGGGCTGGATTTTTCGCGCGATGGTAAATGGCTGGCCAGCGGTGCCGCGGACAAATTCGCCAAGGTCTGGGAGGTTTCCTCCGGTAAAAAACTGAATTCATTCGAAGGTCACACGCACCAGGTAATGGGAGTGGCCTTGAAACCGGACATGCGCACGATGTTGAGCGCCGGCGCGGACGGGATCATAAAAGTCTGGAACCTGGTGACAGGCGAGGCGGGCTTTACGATTAAGGGTTACAACAAGGAAATCACCTCGGTGCAATTCATCGGCTTTGAGAGCGAGTTTCTTGTCGCGACGGCTGAGAGCCATGTCCGATTCCTCAATGAACGGGGCGGTGCCACGAGATCCTTCAGCGGCGCGACCGATTTTGTCAACGCGGCCGCTACCACGTCCGACAAGCGGGTGGTGATTGCCGGGGGGCAGGACGGTGTGCTACGGGTCTGGAACGGTCTGGATGGTAAGTTGCTCCATTCCTTCGAGCCGCCCGCCGTGGCGGATAAGTCAGCAGTTGCCAGCACCGCCAAAAAGTAGTCGGTTCCGGTCCCGGGTTGTTCTGTCGGTTACGTCGAATTCCTTGCTTCGCAGCGGGCTTGTCGCTAGAAACTTGCGGCAGACTTATGCGAACGCACGGTTTTCATTCTTCAGGTTTTTCTCTCGCTCTCATTTTGATGATGATCTTCAGCAACGGCTGTTCCATCGAAAAAATGGCGATGAACAAGCTTGGGGACGTGTTGGCGGCCGGTGGGACCACGTACGCTTCGGACGACGATCCGGAGTTGGTTCGCGATGCCGCGCCGTTCAGCCTGAAATTGATGGAAACGGTGCTGGCCGAGACCCCGGATCACGAGGGGTTGCTGTTGTCGCTTACCAGCGGATTTACCCAATACGGTTATGGGTTCGTGCAACAGGATGCCGATCGTGCCGTTGCTGACGATTTTGAAAAATCTGAACGGTTCAAGCAGCGCGCAGCCAAACTCTATCGCCGGGCACGCGACTATGGGATGCGCGCCCTCGAAAACCGCTATCCTGGTTTTCGAGAGAATTTGCTCAAGGCGCCAAAACCGACGGCGGATCAGGCGAAAAAGAGCGACGTCCCATTGCTCTATTGGACCAGCGCGGCATGGGGCGCGCTCATCGCGCTCTCGAAGGATGATCCGGAAACGATTGCCGATCTGCCGCAGGTGGCCGCCATGGCCGACCGCGCTCTGAAATTGAACGAAGCCTACGATTCCGGCGCAATTCATTCCTTCATGGTGTCATTTACCTTCGCGCGCGCCGATGCGGTCGGAGACCGGAAAGCGACCGCGAAGCGTCATTTTGATCGGGCGATGGAGTTAAGCGGCGGGCAAAGCGCGGGTCCGTTACTGGCCTGGGCGGAAGCGGTTTCCGTTCAGGAGCAGAATGCGTCGGAATTCAAAGCGTTGTTGAATCAGGCTCTGGCTATTAGGGTGAGCGCACGAGCGGAATGGACTCTGGTTAACACGATCTTGCTGGAGCGGGCGCGTTGGTTGTTATCGCGGATGGATGAACTGATCATCCCGCCGCTGCCTCCGGAAAGTGCCGGTCGGTAATGGTCGGGCATCAGTGTGTTGCGCCGTTGCTTTCAGGGCGAATGTGGGTGACCGGAATCAAGTCATTAGGCGTCGAATAACAGTATGAATAGTTTCAAACGAATCGGAATTGGTTTGGTCATCGGAGTTGTGACTCTGATGAGTGGAGATGTCGCGGCCCAGACAATCAAGCTGGCGACGCTGGCGCCGACCGGCACCTCCATGCACAAGAGCCTGCTTAAGATGGGCAGCGCGTGGCAAAAGGCCGGAGTTCGGTTGACCGTGTATGGCGATGGCACGATGGGGGGCGAATCGCAAATGGTCCGGCGGATGCGCATCAACCAGTTGCAAGCGGCGCTACTGACCGCACAGGGACTCTCGACCATCGATCAATCGGTCAAATCTCTGCAGTTGGTGCCGATGATGTTTCGCGATCTCGAAGAGTTTGATTATGTGCAGAAGCGAATCGCGCCGGTGATTGCCGAAAAGTTTCGCGAGAAAGGCTATGAGATCCTGTTCTGGAGTGATCTGGGCTATGTGCATTTTTTCACGACGAAATCCGCGCGGCGAATCGAAGATTTTCGCCCGATGAAAATGTATGTCTGGTCGGGCGACACGCCGACGCAGGATCTGTTGAAAACGCTTGGCCTGATCGGGGTGCCGCTGGAGCAGACGGATGTGTTGACCGGGCTTCAGACTGGATTGATCGATCAGATTTCGACCGTGCCGCTGGTGGCGTTGTCCGGGCAGTTCTATCGCACGGCCAATCACATGCTCGCGTTGAACTGGAACCCGCTGGTGGGCGCGTTGGTTGTATCGACCCGCACATGGAACCGGATTCCCGCCGCGAAACGCAAGGCGCTGCTCGACGCCGCGACGGTGGCGGGCCGGGAAATTCGTGCACTCGGACGCGCGGAAAGCGCGGAAGCAATCGAGGCGATGAAAAAGCGCGGCCTGAACGTCATCACTCCGACAAAGGAAGACATTGAGGATTGGGAAAAGTTCGCCGGTAAGATTTATCCTGAAGTTCGCGGCAAGATTATGCCCGCGGACACGTTCGACCAGCTCAAGGGGTTCGTCGCCGAGTATCGTGCCAAGGGCGGCAAATGAGTGATGCGTCTGAAAAGGAAACCACCGGGACCACTCAGGGCGCGACCGGCGAAACCGTTCAGCCGTCAGCCGGAGCCGCGGGTCGGATCATTGGCTGGCTGAAAGCCGGAGAAAATCTCGTCATCACCCTGATCCTGGCGGCCATGGTGTTGTTGCCGCTGACCGAGGCGGTTCTCCGCAAGTTTTTTGGCACCGGAATTCCCGGTGCGTCCGCAATCGTCCAGCACTTCACCCTGATCATCGGCATGCTGGGAGGAGCGCTTGCCGCGCGGGAGAACCGACTGCTTTCCATGTCGGCGCTGCCGGCCGTTCTCAAAGGGAAACCAAAACAGATTTGTGTCTGGATCGGAATGAGCGCGGCGGCGGCGGTGACGCTCTTCCTGTTGCAGGGGAGTTGGAGTTTTGTCCATGAGGAAAAGGCATTTGGCGCTCTGCTGGTTGGCCGGCTGCCCATCTGGGTCATGGAGGCGTTCATCCCGTTCGGGTTCGCCCTTGTCGCGGCGCGCATCTGGTATCACGCGGCGGAAAATTGGTCTTGGCGGCTCGCCGCCCTCGTTCCCGTGGCGTTGATATTCTGGTTCTGGAGCAAACCGCCCGGTGAAGCGGAGGGACTTGTCTGGCCGGCCATCGGGATGGTCATTGTCGCGACGATTTGTGGCGCGCCGGTATTCGTCACCCTGGGGGGAGCGGCGGCGTTTTTGTTCTGGGGCGACAATGGCGGCGCGATGATGGAAGACGGGATTTCAAACATCGCTTCGCTGGCATTGGATCATTACAGCCTGAACACTAACCCGACCTTGCCGACGATTCCGTTGTTTACGCTGGCCGGTTACTTTCTCGCCGAAGGCGGCGCGAGCGGACGGCTGGTCCGGGTGTTTCAGGCATTGGTGGGGTCGATTCGCGGCGGACCCGCCATCATGACGTGCATTGTCTGCGCGTTCTTCACGACGTTCACCGGCGCCTCGGGGGTGACGATTCTGGCGTTGGGGGGAATTCTGCTGCCGGTCCTGATTTCGGCGCAGTTCAGTGAAAAACACGCGCTGGGTTTTGTGACGAGCGCCGGTGCGCTGGGCACGTTGTTCCCGCCGTGCCTGACCTTGATACTCTACTCAATCCGCGCGGAGACGGTGACGATGCAGCAGCTTTTCCTGGGCGGATTGATTCCCGGTCTGATTCTCGTTGGCGGGATGGCTTTCCTGGGCGTCTGGTTTGCCCGCACAGATCATTCGCAGACGCGTCGCTTCGACCGGCGCGAGACCTGGGCGGCGATCTGGGATGCGAAGTGGGAATTGCTGTTGCCCGGGGTGGCCTTGGCGGGATTGTTTGGCGGCTTTGCCACGCCGGTGGAGACCGCGGCCATGACGGCGTTGTATGCCTTTGCGATCGAGACGTTCGTCTATCGCGACCTGAAGCTGACGAAGGATGTGCCGCGCGTGATGACGGAATGCGGGCTGGTGGTCGGCGGCGTGTTGTTGATTCTCGGGGTCGCGCTCGGGTTCACAAACTATCTCGTGGATGCGCAATTCGCCGACAAGGCGCTCCAATGGGTGCAGGAGAACATCGACTCCAAAATCGTCTTTCTCCTCGTGCTGAATCTGTTCCTCATCTTTATCGGCTGCATCATGGACGTCTATTCGGCGATCATCGTGGTGGTTCCACTCCTCGTCCCGATGGGGGAGGCGTTTGGCGTTCACCCGGTGCACCTGGGCATTATCTTCCTCGCCAATCTGGAACTCGGCTATCTCACTCCGCCCGTCGGGATGAACCTGTTTCTGGCCTCTTACCGCTTCAATAAACCGTTGACCGAAGTCTATCGTGCCGTGTTGCCGATGCTGGCGGTGCGACTCGCCGGTGTCTTGCTGATTACCTACATTCCCTTTTTGTCCACCGGCTTGCCGGATTGGTTGACGCCGGGGGATTCCGTGGAGTTTGCAGAACCGAAGGAAGCGATACCCTGATGATCTTACTCTGGCGCGTCTGATTTGCAATGGGCACGGAAACACGATTTCCCTTTTATTCTTGAATGGGGAATCGCAGCTTACGTTTCTTCTCGTCAATACTCTTTCTTCATTCGCTTCGAGTGTAATGGCGGTGCCGAATTCGTCGGTTTCAGCGAAAATTCCCGCGCATCTGACCACGGAATCACTTCGCGGTTGATATACAGGCCGCGTGGGATCAGTTCTATCTCATGATTGAAGAGCAGCAGGGTGATGGTGCCGGGAAGATACGAGAGATCGTGAAACCGCAATTCGCCGAAGGCCGGTTGTTTGCGGGGGTTGTCATAGACCACGATCGTGGTGGCATTGGATTGGGCAAACGGTTGCCCTTCGAATCGAATCGTGACGTTGGTAATACCCAGGTCAGGCTGATTGATGATGATTCCAGGTGCTCCGTTTGTGGGAGTGTCGAAGGTGATTTCCCAAGGGCCCTTATTCTCCCGCAAATGCGCATCGCAGGAGAAGAGCAGGGCATATCCGACGAGGCACGCCGCGAACGTCAGGATAACCGGCTTAATCATCCTGTCATCCCTTGAATCGCCGGTGCTCATGAAGTGTCGAGAAAAATTTCAACGCGGTTTTTATACCGCGCCTAAGCCAGGGGAAATCGTCGGCTAAACCTACTCAGCCTTCTTGCTCAAGGCCTGCTTCAAACGGTCTGCTGTGGCCTTGCTGGTGGCCAGCTTCTTGCGCATTGCCTGATAGGCTTCAGACGCGGCTTTCTGGCCTTCGGTGACCTGCCACGGGTTCATGTGGCGGACAACCTTGTCGCGTGCCTCAGTGGCGCGTTTGTGCCCGAGTGCGGCGGCGACATTGTACCACTTGTAGGCGGTGACGTAATCCTGGCTTACGCCACGGCCCAGTTCGTGGCAATTGCCGAGACGGAATTGTGAATCGAGGTGCGCGTCTTCGGAAGCTTCGCCGTACCATTTAACGGCTACTGCGTAATCCTGCGGAACAACTTCGCCTGCCTCGTAAAACTGCCCCAGACGTGCTTGCGCCTCAGTGACGCCTTGATCGGATGCCTTTTGGTACCATTTGGCGGCTTCCGTCTGGTCTTGTGGCACACCCATGCCGTTATCGTAGAATTGAGCCAGGCGGGCCTGTGCTTCAGCGATGCCTTGTGCGGCTGCGAGGCGGTAGTATTTGGCTGCTCCCGCGTAATCCTGCGTTACCCCTTGACCTCGATCAAGAAAACGACCCAGTCGTGACTGGGCTTCGGCTTGCCCTTGATCGGCTGCTTTGCGATACCAGCCGGCGGCCACCGGATGTGATTGTTCAGTGCCATGTCCGAATTCGGTGCAGTAACCAAGCCGAAACTGTGCGTTCTGTTCGTTCTGATCCGCCGCCTGACGAAACCAACCGGCGGCTTGCTTGAAATCTTTTTCTACGCCGAAGCCATTTTCGTAGCACCAGCCGAGCATGTATTGCGCTTTCGGATGGCCATGGTCAGCCACCGAACGGAACAGATTGGCCGCCTCGGTCTTGTCTTCACTGACGCCCTTGCCACCGAAATAAAGTTTTGCGAGCAGGAATTTTGATTCGAGATGTCCCTCCTCGGCAGCTTTCTTGAAATTCTCCGCCGCTTTGGCGTGATTCTGTTCGAGGCCCTGACCTTCCTGATAGCAGAGGCCGAGGCGATATTGCGCGCTGGTGTTGCCCTGCTTTGCCGCCTGGAGAAACCAGTTCGCGGCAATGGAATGATCTTGAACGACGCCCTGACCCTTGGCGTAAAGCGTGCCGAGAGCGTATTGCGCGGAAGCGTTACCCTTGTCGGCAGCACGTTGATACCAGCGTGCTGAAGCACTGTAATCCTGTGGCACTCCTTCGCCGTACTCGTACTTGGTCGCCAGAGTAAACTGGGCATTAACGTGATCCTGATCGGCGGCTTTGTGATACCAGACGACAGATTCCGCGAAATTCTGCGGGACGCCCTCACCTTTGTGACAGAGTTCAGCCAGCGTGAACTGAGCTTCGGCGTTACCGCCTTCGGCCGCCATCTGGACGAGCATGCCTCCGGCAATCAAATCCTGCTCAACATCCTTGCCAACAAGATATTTTCTGCCCAGTTCAAGTTGATCCTCGGGATTCGCGTCTTCGGCGAGGGATTCGACGGATTCCGCCTCATCGAAGGGGGCGGCTGTAGCGGTTAACGGAATTTCGATCGATACCTCGACGACTTCTTCAGCGCCTGCCTCCCTGCTTTGGTCGGATACTTCTTCCGGCTCTGTTTCCGGCGCGGGATCTTCGATGGCAGTCGGTGCTGGTTCGGATTCGACCGGGGCAACTAACTCTTCGGGCTCGTGCGCGGGCGGCGCTGTAAGGATGATGGGATCCTTTTTCTCGACCCGTGCTGGCATTGGTAATGGCTGTGGTTCTGCCGCTGATTCAGCAACTGGTGCTACTTCCGGCTCGGTAGCGGATTCCGGCGCACTGACTGCGGGTTTGGGATCCCCTGTCGATTGAATTGAAGGCTTGGGCTCGCCGGTTGACGACGGGCCCGATGCTTCGGTTTCGAGCTTTTGCACTTGCGTATGGCTGGCCAATATCGTTTCAGCGTAAGGATCGGCACCGGTATCGCCCTTGGTCAAATCCGAGAGAGCGGCTTTGGCCTCGTGGTCTCCCTGGGCAGCTGCGCGGCGATACCAGGCGATGGCCTCTTCGCGATTGCGGGCGACGCCTTCCCCGATTTCGTAGCAGTAGCCCAGATTAAATTGAGCAGCCGCGTTGCCTTGAAGTGCGGCCTTCTTGTACCATTTGACTGCCTCAGTGTAATCCTGTGGCACGCCTTCACCGCGATGGTAATGCGCACCCAGTGCGAACTCCGCGTCGGGCAGATTCTGTTCCGCCGCATTGCGAATCCAGCGCACGGCTTGTTCGTAATCCGGCGGGCCCATGATGCCATTGACGTAGGCAATGCCGAGATTGAACTGGGCCTCCGCGTCACCGCGTTCCGCATCAGCGACGAGGCGGGCGTTGGGATCGCCGGACTCGGCACCGACGACCGGCGAAGGTGCCGGACGGGGTTCGGACGTGGATGACGGACCGGAAAGAGATTCCATTCCCGGCATTTGGATGCTGCCGGTGGATTCAGGTTTCTGGATCGGAGCCGGTGCTGGTTCCGGCATCGGTGCCAATTTGGGTGTTGGCTCAGGTTCGGCTATACGCGCTGGCGTCGGTGCGGCTGGTTCCTGCGTTTGCGATTTGGCCAGTTCTTCGAGCGCTGCTTTGGCATCCGGATCACCCTGATCGGCCGCTTTGCGGTACCACTTAAGCGCTTTCTCAACGTCCTTGCCGGTGCCTTCGCCAATCTCGCAGCAGTAGGCGAGGTTGAATTGGGCAAGTGAATGGCCTTTTTCTGCGGCTTGTTGATAAAGACTTACCGCGCGAGTGTAGTCGGCTTCGACGCCTTTGCCCTGTTGAAAAAGCGCGCCGAGGAGAAACTGAGCGTCGGAATGCCCGCGCTGAGCGGCTTTCTCGAGATAGTCCGCCGCGGCGGAGTAGTCGAGGGGAACACCTTCTCCGCGTGTGTGCAGGTAGCCGAGCTGATACTGGGCCTGGGGATCGCCGCTTTGAGCTTTTGAGTACAGAGACTTAATCTTGGCTTTGGCCATCGCAAAGGTATTGATATTTTCGGCCGGGTTCCATTGCAATCCAAAACTCCTTGAATTCAATGGGTTGGTAAAGTTGCGAAACGCCATTTGTCGGTCGAAATCATGCTCTCAGTTATCGTTGCTGAGTGACGTTTTGGCGCAACCCGCTTGCGCGAACTGACTTTTGCGGAATAGGATTCCGGGAATCCCACCAGGGTTTTTCGAAGCGGAATCCAACGAGTTGCATGGCGCAAACGAAATCAAGTTTTCTGGACAAGGTACTCGGGCGCATTGGCCGCCTCGATAAGGAAGGGTTGCAATCGGTCATTAAGCGTCTGGCCCGCGAGCGTGCTTTTCTGGAGACACTTTTCAACACAATCGAGGACGGTGTGCTGGTTTTGGATGCATCCAGTCGAATTCAGTATTTCAACCGTGCGGCAATTTCACTGATAGGGCTGAATTCAGAAAGTGCCGAAGGCAAATTGGTGGCAGATTTTCTGCCGAACGTGGACTGGGAGGGTATCAGCGCGTCGCAAGCGGGGGTAATTCGACACGAATTCGAAGTTGAGTGGCCGCGTCCGCGCTTCATCCGCATGTGGGTGGCACGTTTGGATGAACATGTGGCCCAGTCGGCCGGATTGGTTCTGATCTTCCATGATGCAACGGAGGCGCGGCAGCAGACCGTGGACGCTATCGAAAATGAACGAATCCAGGCATTGACGTTGCTGGCTGCCAGCGTTGCTCATGAAATAGGCAACCCCCTCAATGCGCTGCATATTCATCTTCAGTTGATGGAGCGCGAATTGAAGAAACTGCGCGCGGCAACGGATACGAAGGAAAATATTTCGCGTGATGAACTGGATTCGATCGCGGGAAAGCTGGACGGTTTTTTGGCGGTGTCGCGCGGTGAGATCTCGCGGCTTGACTATATTGTCAGTCAATTCCTTCAGGCCATCCGCCCGACGCAACCCAACTTGAAGCCGACGGTGCTGAACGAAATCGTCGAGGAAACTATTCGGTTGCTGTCGCCGGAATTGACGAATCGTGGATTGAAAATTGAAAAGGCCTTGTCGCGAACGCTGCCCCAGGCCCCCATGGATGAAGTCCAGATGCAGCAGGTGCTGGTCAACCTGATCAAGAATGCCATGCAGGCAATGACGCGTGGCGGCGTGTTGTCGCTGGAAACGGGCGAGGGGATGGATGGCGTGTGGGTGAGCGTGTGCGATACCGGGAGCGGTATCTCGCAGGAGCAGATTAACCGAATCTTTGAGCCGTTCTATACAACCAAGACGAAAGGCAGTGGCCTCGGGTTGATGATTGTACAGCGCATCATCCGTGAGCACGGTGGCCAGATTGGGGTGCAGAGCGACGAGGGCACAGGCACTCGTATCAAGGTCTGGCTGCCGTTACTTGACAAACGACCGAAACTGCTGGCGGCCAGTGGGCAGGAACCGTAATCATTCCCCGCCTGATGGAAAAACCAATGGTCCTCATTGTGGATGACGAAAAGCCGACGCGCGAAGGCTTGCGCGCGGCGTTGGAGGATCGCTATGACGTGTACGTGGCGGATGATGCGGCGGCGGCATTCGGTCTCCTCGAGCGTGAGAATTTTCAAGTGTTGCTGACGGATCTGCGCATGCCCGGCGATGACGGGATGAACCTGATTCGTCGTGCCAAATCGCTGCCCCGACCGCCAGTCTGCATCTTAATGACCGCTTATGGGTCCGAGGAAGTAGCGGTTCAGGCGATGAAGGAAGGGGCTGATGATTACATTGCCAAAGGACGGTTGCAGCTGGACGAGTTGGAAATGCGAATCGCCCGGGCGCTGAAGGGACA
>CALBIE010000603.1 GCA_937893495.1 uncultured Verrucomicrobiales bacterium
TCCTCAAGGAGCTTGCGGGTAAACGTCCTCATTTTAGTGGCCGCCAGCGAAATTAACGCAAAGGCATCGCCAATACCGGCTTTCTCACAAGCATTATCACGAAATTGAAAAGGCCCTGCGCTCCTTTATCAACGTCCATCTCAATACCACTTCCATCAGCTCCATCCGGAAATGATTTTTGGCATTCGCTTTAACCTTCCAGATGTACGATGCCACGTTGTATGGCGGCGGTTGTCGCCTGGGTGCGGTCTTGCACATTCATTTTTTCCAGGACGTTGCTGACGTGTTGCTTGATTGTAATTTCCGCAAGCCCGAGTTTGGCGGCAATTTCTTTGTTGCTGTGTCCCTCCACAATCAAGCGCAGAACTTCCAGTTCGCGTTCGGTTAGTGGAGCGCGGGTCATACGCTCGGCAAGACGGCCGGCCAGTACGGGCATGAGATATCTGCCTCCACTGGCCACGACTCGAATAGCGGAAAGGACTTCATTCAAGTCCGCCGATTTGAGTACATAACCGCTGGCCCCGGATTCAATCGCGCGATAAACATCCTCTTCGCCCTCATACATCGAGAGCATTACCACGCGGGCCCGAGGATTCCGTTTGCGAATTTCAATGAGTGCATCGACGCCACTCATACCAGGTAGTCGCCAGTCCATGACGACAACGTCTGGTTGGTGTTCCTCAAAAAGTTTGATGGCGTCCTCTCCGGTGGCGGCCTCTGCGATGACATCGATGTCGTTCTCGAACTTCAGCGACGTGGACATACCAACGCGCACGGCGAAATGGTCATCCACGAGCATGAGGCGGATTCCTTGTTCGTTCTTCATGCGGGTATTGATTACGCGGCAGGATCGGAATCTGACGTAGTAGGTGAGGGAAAGACAAGCTCGATCACGGTCGGTTCGCCCGGTGCGCTACTAATTGTCAACCGGGCCTTTAGTTTATTGGCGCGTTCGCGCATGCCGGTCAGCCCAAAATGTCCATCGCGACTGGAGGGCACATGATCGGGATCAAATCCGCTGCCATTGTCCATAACACGAAGGGTAATGTTGGCACGGTCATAGTCCAGAGTCAGGTCGATGCGGGTGGCTTTTCCATGCTCGATGGCGTTATTGACAGCCTCTTGGGCGATGCGGAGAAAGTTGTTCTCCGCAACGGGCGGGAGACGGCGCGGTTGGCCTGTGATCTTGATTGCGATGGTTGGCTCACTGTTGGGATAAAGAAGGTGAAACAACTCCCTAAATGCACGGGCCAAATCCCCGGATTCCAGGGCGGCGGACCGAAGATCCCAGACTGAGCGTTTCGTCTCGTCGCGACTATGGCGCAACAGCGCCCGCGCCATGTCCAGCGTCTTGCTGGCCGCCTCGGGTTCGTCTCTGAGATGCCCGCTGACGGCGTCGAGCTGCATCTGAACGCCAGAGAGTTCCTGCTCGAGGGTATCGTGCAGCTCGCGAGCGATGCGGGTGCGTTCCTCCATCACAGTTTCGCGTTCAAGCTTTTCATGAATGACTGCGGTCTGCACCACCACTCGTTTCCGTAGTGCGCGAATCCACGCCAGCGCGAGGAAAAGCGCCAGACCCAACGCGGCGAGCAACCAGGCAACTCGTTCGAATGTCCAGAAGGGTGGTGGTTCGATGACTTTGATGTCATCGGTCGACCTGATCCCGAGATGGAATGAAACGGATCCATACTCTGGACTCTTTTCGGGGTCACTGATGGGCAGTCGTCGGAATTCGTTCACGCAGATACCCGTCGCTTCGACGATTGAATAGGTGTCCGGCAGGCTTACCATTGGTTGATCGGGCTCTCCGGAAAGGCGAACTCGAAAGAAGATATCGCCTGATTTGACCAGGACATTCTGATTACCAGGCTGCATCAAGCGATCCACCACAATTCCTCGTAAAGTGGCGAGCGCACCGTGAAATTTTCCTGCCAGAGCCTGCTCGGGCAGGAGCGACATGGGAATGCCGACGTTTCCTTTGCCAATGACAGTGACAACTGAATCCTGCAACAAAGGGAACCCTTCCCCTGATGATGGAAAACCGACGACGTCCACCCGCGTCCCGGGCGGCAAATCGCCGGGTTGCGGGGTCTCGATCCACAGCCAACCGCCGAGATCCTGCAGGTAGAATCCGCGTCCCGATTCCTGTTTGGTGACTACGCCCTGCACGCGCAGTCGCAAGGCAGTACCGGGTTCGAATCGCAATATAGAAGTGATCTTTCGAATCGGGATTTCGTGAAAATGATCCGTACCCGGGTCATCTATTCGAATGTCGCTGTGCTCCTGCACCAGCAGACGAATGCCGATCAATTTGCGGTGACGGTTGAAAACCGAACCATAGACTCCCCGCATGCGCAATACGGCACCCAACAGGCCCTCCGGCTGAAAAGGTTCATCTTGCGGTTCCTGAACAATAGCCTGGAACCGCCCCCTGGCCGTGCTCATGTCAAAATCAATTTCGACGCTACCTCCAGCATTAGTCACATGCGTAAAACCGCGAACGACACCGACGATTTCAACCCACTCGGAATGGTTAACGGGATTAGCCGATTCGTGTAATAGTAGATGGCGAGGCTCGGGGAGTTGCCCCGCCTGTACCGCCGTTACGGCGACTGGTTCATTGTTTTTCCCGGCCACGAACGGTGCGAACTCGCCGCGAGCCGTTTCGCCTGTAATGATCAGCGACTGCCCCCGAATTAATTTCGGAGCTCCTGTTGAATGATCGGCGACAAAGAACGTGCCGCCTGTCTTGTCCTGAAGAAACGCCATCTGCGTCGCAGGGTTCACGTAAGTGATGACTCCGTGAAGTTGCACGGGATATCGCCTGTTTGCGTCATCACTGGATAGCCGTTTCACCTGGGCAACATTGGTAAGCAGCGATAGACCGTCAGCGGCATCCGTCCGTCCGACTAAGAGGAGCAGTGCAAAGAACAACAGGCCGCACGGGCGGAATGAGCTTTTGCTGGCCGATTGCACGGCATTACGTTAAGCAGGAATGCCGTGCGAAACAATTCCTTTGCGGGTATTTCACGCCGTAGCCATTCCCCGCCCATGATGAATGGAGGTAATTACGGTAAGCACGTTATCGGAGTGGTTTTGCCGGGTTGACTTTCGTTGCTGAACGACGGACCGACTGCCTTCCTGCGACTGAATGTGTTGTTTATTTCATCGGGCTGCGACGCGAAACAAAGGGACTGCGGGCATTGGAACATCAGTTCGAACGAAGCTTTCAAATGAAATGCCTCCGCTTGAATCCAAATGGTGACGCAGCGGGCTTCAGGGTTTACCCAATCCGGCGACGCGGAAAGAAGTTAATCGCCAGCGACGTTCCCAGTAACGTAACAAGCATGCCCGAGACCATGGGGCCATTCACTTGCTCGTCGAGAAAAACGATCCCCCAGACGACTGCAAAAAGAGGAATGAGAAATGTGACCGTCGCCCCGATCAACGCGCCGGCATGTTCGATGATGTGGAAGTAGAGGAGATATGCTGCCGCCGTACAAATGATGGCGAGGGTCACGCCACAACTCCATCCCGTATTGGAGATTGGGGTGGTCGGCCAAAGGAGAATTCCCGGGATTATCAGAACGAATGTGGCTGCGACCATGCTTCCAACCGCCAATGTGGGCGAGGCGATATTTTTCAGGCGTTGCCGGGTGTAATGGCCCGCCAGCCCGTAGGACATGGCAGCGCAAAGAGCGGCAACAATGGCCCAACCGGAACCACCTTGCTTGAATGACATTCGATCGAAGGAAATAATGGCGACTCCAATCATGCCCAACAGAATGCCGATAAACTGATTGCGAGTGACCGGCTGTGCGAGCAGTGCCGCACCGACGAGCGCGGCGAAAAGCGGCGTCGTTGCATTGAGTAGCGAGGCAAACCCGGCTTCAATGCGGAGCGTGGCAAACGCCAGGAGACAGAACGGTATTACCGAGTTCAGCAAGCTCAGTACGAGAAGCCTTCCGGCGTTTTCCTTGATTGCCGACCGTGTCGATGCGTTGCGCAAGGTAGGCAAGAGGAACAATGCGGCACCGGATACTCTAATCAGAATGAGCGGCACGGGACCAAACTCGGGGACTGACACGCGCATGAAGAGGAAGGACGCACCCCAGATCGCGGAGAGCAGAATCAATCGCCAGAGAATATTAATGCCCATTGCGACTTGAATGTGTGAAAGCGTCCGTCATGCCACCAGAGGCTGGTGCTCTGCGACTCCCCGGCATGATTCCCAGGCGATCAATGCTCGTTTGCGTCCCGTGCCCCAGCGATAGCCTTTGACCACGCCGGTCTCGCGAATTACGCGATGGCACGGAATTAACACTGCCACAGGATTTGCGCCAACCGCCGAACCGACCGCGCGAGAGGCGCCAGCATTGCCGATAGCGCGCGCCAGTTGACCGTAGCTGACGAGATTGCCGAGCGGAATTTCCAGCAACGCTTTCCATATTTTCAGCTGGAACTCTGTTCCGCAAACCCATGCCCGCAGGTTTCCGGGTTGCCTGTTGCTCGAATCAGAGAGCATCCGAATGGCCGTGTCCTTAACTACCCTATTGTCGTGAACCAATTGTGCGTTCGGCCAGGAGGCGGCGAGTTTGTAAATCTCGAGATTGCGACTCTCGTCATCGACGAAACAGATGCGGCAGACCCCGCGCGGTGATTGGGCGATCAGGCATTCACCAAATGCCGTTACGGCCATTCCATAGGTGATTTCAAGACCCGAGCCGCCGCTTTTGATTTCGCCAGGTGAAGCTGCTTCCAGAGTGACCGTCAAGTCATGCAATCTTCCCGCACCGGATAACCCGGAATCGAGTGCCGCATCGAACACGCTTCGGCCATTTTCGAGCATCGACCGAGCGTGGTTGAGCGTGAGGCATTGAATAAAATCTTTGGGCGTAACTCCGACCCATTTGGTGAAGAGCTTGTGAAAATGGAATGGACTCAGTCCTGCCACTTCGGCGAGGGCATCGAGCGAAGGCTGTTCGGAGAAATGCTCGTCGAGATAGTCAATCATCCGGGCCATGCGCGCATAGTCGTCCATGAGCAAAATCGTGCCACATGTCGGGGCGACCGCCCACCCGCTTCTTGTGGTGAATTGTAATTCGAAAATTCTGGTGCCGATATTTTTGAAGACAGCCGAAGTTCAATTCGCAATCGTGGGGTGCTCCCAAAAAAGAATCCGCACGATCAGTTGAAGTAGAGAGCATCCCGCCATTTCCTCCAGAACATGGAATATGGGATTGGCAATGTGTCGGACCATGCGTGAATCAGAGCTGAGTTTGTCGTTGTCGGGATGCCGTTCGCCACTTCCGCTTGAATAGCGGGCGGACGGCGGTCACTATTGCCCGCGATGCGACTGATTCGCGATATTCATGAAGAGAAACATGCCGCTGGCAAGCCCTGCATTTCCTTTGAGTTTTTCCCGCCCAGGACACCCGAGGGTGACGCGGCCCTGATGGAGAAACACATTCCTGAGTTAATGGAGCTCAAGCCGGATTACTGCTCGGTGACCTATGGTGCCGGGGGAAGTACCCGGGATAAGACAGCGGATATCGTTGAGGAAATCCAGAAGAAGCATGGCTTGACGGCGATGATGCACCTGACCTGCGTCAATGCGACAAAGGATGAATTGTTATCGGTCGTCGGCGATGCCAAAGCGCGTGGTATCCGAAACATTCTGGCTTTGCGGGGTGATCCGCCGAGCGGTGGCGAGTTCGTGGCAACGCCGGGTGGATTCGAGTTCAGTTATCAATTGGTGGAAATGCTCAAGTCTGATGGCTCGCTTTCGATTGGCACAGCGGGTTTTCCGGAGGGTCACATCGCATGCACAGAAGGCAAGGAAGTGGACTGGGAACGTCTCGCGCGAAAGATTGATTGCGGGGCCGACTTTGTCATCACGCAGCTGTTCTTCGACAACGAGGACTACTTTCGTTTCCGGGATCATCTCACGCAAAATCTCGGTGTAACCGTGCCACTGATTCCAGGCATATTGCCGATCATTTCAACCGGGCTGATCAAACGATTCACTCAGCTATGCGGCGCGAAACTTCCGGATCTGCTGGTGGCGGAACTCGAGAAGCGAGCGGAAGACGATGAAGCAGTCAAGGAATTCGGAATCGAATTTGCGACACAGCAGATCGCTGAACTGTTGAAGAACGGCGCACCGGGATTGCATTTCTATACCTTGAACAAAGCCCATTCCACAAAGCGGATCCTCGGGAATCTCGGCCTGGCCTAGCGTCGCTGTTCCGGGAATTTCTCCCCGTCTCAGGTCTTGACCATAAAGGTAGTTACCGACTCGGTTTTACCGCGTACTTTGACGGGAGGCAATTGCGTGAAAAATGTCGATTCGCCGATTCGTTGGCGAGTCTGTTCCGAGATAAGAATGGCCACATCGTTCTCTTTGGTGAGTCCTTCCATTCGGGATGCGAAATTTACGGCTTCACCGACAATGGTAAAATCCATTCTCTGCGGTGCACCAATGCTGCCCATCACTGCCTCACCGGTGTGGATGCCAACCCCCATCTTCAGGCGTCGTTTGTCCAGGCGGTCTCGCTCGAGGTTCATCTGCTCCAACTGCACCGCCATTTCCCGGGCACAGCGAACCGCGCGCATGGGATGATCCTTGTGCGGCATCGGGGCGCCGAAGTAGGCCATCAATCCGTCCCCTAAATACTTGTCGAGCGTGCCCCCGAATTGAAATACCGTGTTGACCATTCGCGTGTGGTAGTCGTTGAGCAATTCGACGATTTCTTCCGGCTTCATGGACGCGGTTAGCTCGGTAAAATCGCGCACGTCATTGAACAAAACGGTCACCTCATATTTCTTTCCGTCTTCGATGTCATGACCGGCCGACAAAATCTCGGTGACAATCTCCGGAGACAAATAACGCGCCAGTTCATCGCGCTGGATCCGCTCCTCAACCACGGTTTCGACGAGTTCCATCCGGCGGTCTTTGGCGAAGTTGCACAGCAAACCACCGCCGAGCAGGAGGGCTGTGCAGGAGGTCATTCCACCACCGGTATCTCCCGCCAGTGCTTGCATCGAGACGGCGGCCGCTACGCTGGTAAATGTAACGAGCCAGATCTGCTTTTCATCCAGGGTCAGGGTGGAGGCCATTATCAGTATCAGGTAAACCCCTGCCGTAAACGATGCGATGGCTCCGGGGTTATCAGTCACGGACATGGCGGACACCTGAACAATAAAAACCAGTGGCACATCGAATAACCAGATGGAATTCTGCACCAGGCCGGCAACGCTACTGTCCATCCGTTGCAGGAAAAACAGCAACAACCCGGTTGCGAGATACACTCCTCCGGGAACCATGCGTTGCTGCCATGATTCCTGTCCGCCGGCACCGCCAAAGGCGAACGCGAGAGTAAGAAATACGGCGAGCAAACCCAGACGCACAATGTTGATCATTGGCACCATGCGAGCTTTTTCAAACTCGAACGCCTGGAGCGATTCCATCGAAGGCTTTGCAATTGGTTCTTTCATTGGGAATCCGGTGTTACCGTTCCATTTTCACGATGCGCGAGAAAGGCTAAAATTTTAATTACGAGATCCTGGCTACCTTCTTTTAAGCAGGCTGATGGCGAACTGGCTTGCTCAACCCACTCTTGGCTGGGTTTCGGGGAAGAGCGCCGGCCCGGAATTGCCGCCCCTGTCCCGGCCGACCCGCCGATCCAGACGCAATCCGCCCTTTAGTTACTCCACTTTCATCGAGTTGCATTTGTAGAATTTGCTCGACGGCAGCGGCCGTGCCTTGCTCTCAAAGAAATCCATGTCCAATCGGTTCGATCGCGACCTGATGTCCAGAAACGCGACTGGGCGGCGAGAATAGGACGAAGCTCATCTTGATTAAATCGCAGGTTTCTCTTTTAGCATTGTTTAAATCCCGGTGGCGCAATCTGAGATTAATATGACCTCACGGATCGAATCGCTCGGCTTGAATTGCTCCGCTTAACAACCGGAGTGGCTGCCACGGTCTTGGCCGAAAACTCAAGCACCTTAGCGGATAAAAAAATGACCCCATTGTTTCGTCTTTCTCCGTTGCCGGACCGTCGTTTCAGGGGAATATCATCGGTTTCAAGGTAATTAGCGTGCTCTTTTTTCGCATGACGCTTGCATTCCATTGAGAAAGTGAGGTATTTCTCGGTCGCGTGTCCCCGAATGAACTCGCATGGAACGCGAGCTAGTTTCGGTGAGAATCGAACGTCAAAAACTCAATAAAAGTATGAAAAAGAAATCTATCCTCATGTTTGCAGGGCTTTTTGCCTGTGCCTCACTACTGATTGGCTGCGGCGGTGGCGGCAGCTCTTCCGGAATTAGCGCCGAAGACGCAGC
Organism: uncultured Verrucomicrobiales bacterium; assembly: GCA_937893495.1. GTDB lineage: Bacteria > Verrucomicrobiota > Verrucomicrobiia > Limisphaerales > JAYPXF01 > CALBIE01. The sequence goes on from CALBIE010000603.1 coordinate 8,347, forward strand.
GAAAGCAAAGGCAGAGCAGCCGCAGATGTATCCGTTGGATAAGTGCATTGTTACCGGTGCGCCAATCGACGGCAACTCAATAGAAATTCAGCATGGGGTTTACCAGGTCATGGTTGCCAATGCTGATGCCAAAGCAAAGTTCGAGGCTGAACCGGATAAGTACCTAACCATTATTAAGGCTGCCATTGCAAAAATGGGGGGTCCTCCGGCCAAGTAATGGTCTGATTGAAATTTGCCATCCGGGAACTGCAGGATCGTCTGCAGTAAAGAAGTGATAACCCGGTTAATTGATTGGTCGTTGCGCAATCGCCCCTTGGTGATTTGCGCAACGATTTTTTTTGTTGGGCTGGGTGTTCGAGCGATTAAGCGAACTCCCGTGGACGCAATTCCTGATCTCAGCGAAAATCAGGTGATTGTTTTCGCTGATTGGTCGGGGCGCAGTCCACAGGAGGTTGAGGATCAAGTCACCTATCCGCTGACGGTTAATCTACAGGGTTTGGCGGGTGTGAAAACGGTGCGTTCCGCGTCGATGTTTGGCTTCTCTCTGATCACGATTATTTTTCACGATCACTTCGATAATTATTTTGCTCGGACCCGTGTCCTGGAACGGCTGAGCTCTCTGGATGACGTTCTTCCCGCTGGTGTAAAAGCGCGTCTGGGACCGGACGCAACCGGCCTGGGATGGGTATATCAGTATTATCTCGACGTCGATCCTGCCAAGTCGCCGGATGGCGGCTATAATCTCGGGGAGCTACGGGCGATTCAAGACTGGTTTATCCGGTATCAACTCAATGCTGTAGAGGGGGTCGCGGAGGTTGGAAGCATCGGCGGATTTGTTCGGCAATATCAGGTGGAGGTTTCTTCCTTCAAGATGCGGGCTGCGGAAGTGTCACTGGCCGAAGTCATTACGGCCGTTGAAGCAAGCAACCTCAATGTTGGAGCAAAAGTCATTGAGGAGAATGCAATGGAGTTTGTGGTTAGGGGTGTTGGCCTGGTCTCCCCGACTAATGGAATAGCAGAGCTTGAAAGCGTCGTGCTGGCTGAGCGAAAAGGAACGCCCATTTATCTCAAAGATATCGGTTCAGTTCAAATTGGCGGGGATTTCCGGCGCGGCACTCTCGATATCGACGGAAGAGAAGTGGTCGGAGGAATTGTCGTGATGCGTACAGGCGAGAATGGCCTGGCGGTTATCAATCGCGTCAAAGAGAAGATTCAGACCATTTCGAAAGGATTGCCACCCGGCATTCAAATTCGATCCTTCTATGACCGCAGCGAGTTGATTGAAAGCACATTGGATACGCTCAAACACGCCTTGCTCGAGGAAATCATCCTGGTGACTCTCGCGCATATTGTTTTCCTGTGGCATTTCCGCAGTGTCCTCATCGTCACCGCGCCGCTGCCGATTTCAATACTGATCGCTTTCATATTGATGAATCAGGCGGAGGTCTCCTCCAACATTATGTCCCTGGCCGGAATCGCCATCGCGATTGGCGTGCTGGTTGATGCCGGAATAGTGATGACCGAAAATGTCATCCGGCATTGTGAACGAGCCGAACTGGATGTGGGTCGTCGATTGACTGTAGCGGAAACTTTGGATTTGACGCGCGTGGCTGGAGCGCAGGTCGGACGGCCAATCTTCTATGCGATGTTGATCATCATCCTTGCGTTTGTTCCGGTGTTCGCGTTGTCCGGGCAAGAGGGAAAGTTGTTTCATCCGCTCGCGTTCACCAAGACGTTTGCAATGATTGGTTCAACGTTGCTGGCGGTAACGCTCGTGCCGGTTCTGTGTTCATTCCTCGTGCGCGGCCCATTTCATGCCGAGAATCGCAACTGGGTAATGCGCGTGCTGATGTTTGTTTATGAGCCCTGCCTCAAGCTTGCGCTTCAATGGCGCAAGACCGTTCTCGGCACGGCCACGTTGCTGCTCGCAGTGGCTATTGTGATAGCCGTTGGATTGCCTCGGGAATGGTCTCAGAAGATTGACACGACAAAATGGCCGACATTGGCGCGATTGACCAAAGGGATGGGCACAGAATTCATGCCGCCATTGAACGAAGGCAGTCTGTTGTTCATGCCGGTACTGATCCCGAGTACCTCATTGACTGAGGTCAAACGCGTCATGGCGTGGCAGGACAAGGTCATCAGCGATACGCCGGAAGTTATTTCCGCTGCGGGAAAACTGGGGCGGGCCGAAACGGCGACCGACCCGGCGCCCGTTGAGATGATTGAGACTACCATCATGCTCAAGCCGGAGTTCATCGTGACCAACCGGACGTTTTTTGGCGGCATCAAGATTCCGTGGACAATTCGGAATCCCGAATGGCGCAAGGGAATGACAAAGGAAAAACTGGTCGCCGAACTCACTGAAAAGCTCTCCCTTGTTCCCGGGTACATTCCCGGATTTCTGCAGCCGATCGAGAACCGCATTCTGATGTTGAGTACCGGAATTCGAGGGCAAGTTGGTGTCAAACTGCTCGGTGACAATCTGGACGAACTTCAAGCCATGGCGCTGAAAGTGGAGAAACTGGCTCGCGAAATCCCCGGTTCCACGGGAGTCGCTGCCTCGCGCTTGCTCGGCAAACCCTACGTCGAGATCGAAGTTGATCGGCTGGCCATGGCCCGATACGGCTTGCGTGCGAAGGAGGTTTTGGAAGTGGTGGAAGCCGGGATTGGCGGGCGCAATGTGACGACCACGATCGAAGGGCGAAAGCGATTTCCAATTCAGGTCAGACTCGCTCGCGATGAACGCGATGATATTGAGAAATTAAAGGACATTCTTGTGTCTTTACCGGGCGGCGCGCGCATTCCGTTGGGAATGCTGACCACGATTCGCCGGACACTGGGGCCGAGTGAAATTCACGGCGAAAATGGCCGTTTACAATCCTATGTGCAGATGAACGTCCAGGGAAGAGACCTCGGCGGATTCGTTGAAGATCTTCAAGAACGCATCAGTGCTGAAGTCGAGCCGCGGCTTCCGGTGGGCATGACGATTGAGTACAGTGGGCAATTTGAAAACCAGTTGCGCGCGCAACAAACCCTTCAATTTATCGTTCCGGCGGCATTGCTGATAATCTTCATGCTGCTTTTTATGGTGTACCGTTCCGCGGTGGAAGCCGCTCATGTAATTCTCGCGGTTCCATTCGCGCTGACGGGTGGTGTTTTTTTTCAGTATTGGCTCGGATACAATTTCAGCGTGGCGGTCTGGGTGGGGTACATTGCGCTGTTCGGCACAGCCATTCAGACCGGTGTGATCATGGTCGTCTATCTGGACGAGATGGTGAACAAAAGCAAAGCAGAGCGCGGAAGCGATTTCAATCAGGAGGACTTGATCGCGGCAATCATCGAGGGAGCGAAGCTTCGTTTGCGACCAAAGGTGATGACGGTGACGACCATTGTCGCCAGCCTGTTACCCATAATGTGGATGCAGCGAATGGGGGCTGAGGTGATGAAGCCGCTCGCGGCACCCGTGATTGGCGGCATGGTCAGTAGCCTGATTCACATACTGATTGTCACACCTGTTATTTTTGCCTGGCTGCGGGAACGTGAGTTGAAAAAGCAATCCGGTAAATCTTTGTCGTAGTGGCACGGTCGTTGGCGGGCGAATAAGCATTCTTTTCCGGTGGTGGTTCAGTCAGTTTGGGTTGAGTTCCACTCGGTAATGAATTGGAGATTACACTGACGCTGAACACTGCGACCATCGCGACGCTGCACGCCAGTTTCCCGAGCGCACCGCCGAGCAGACCAATGAGGGCACCGAGTCCCGCCCGGGTCGCTTCATCCAGTTTGCGGCCTCCGGAAAGTTCGAACAGCACCGCGCCAAGGAAGGTGCCGACAAAGATTCCGATGAACAGAAATCCGAGAAACGCGCCCACGATGGCGCCGAGACAGGACCCGAGGATGCCTCGCCAGGTTGCCCCGAGCTTCCTGGCACCGATCATGGTGGCGAGGTAGTCCAGAATTAGCGAGAAGGCCGCGACGATTCCCATGAAAACGAGCACCCAGTTTCCGGCACCGGTTTCGTGAAAATACAGCCGATGCAGAATTGCCGAGAGCAAAACCAGGGTCGTGCTGGGGATCGCCGGAATGATGGAGCCGACCACTCCGATCAACATAATAAACCAGGCCAGCGATAGTCCGATCAGTTGTTCCAGGTTCATGGCGTTACGATAATTTGGAACGACTGGAATACCAGTCCGCAGCGATTCTCCAAAGGCAATTTGCGGGCCGGATTGTGCAAAATCGGCAAAGCGCCCAGTTTCCGGATCGAATCCAATGAACCATTGATTTTGAACCCGACATTGGTTGAAGGGTTTCAGAATTAGTAAAAAACAAATTCACTCGACCGAACTGATTATGAAAAAACTGACCACTCTGTT
>CALBIE010000604.1 GCA_937893495.1 uncultured Verrucomicrobiales bacterium
GTGATGTAAAAGTGAGCGGCACGATGATAAAGATTCTATTCTTAACCGGGTTGCTGGTGGCGGTTGTTGAAGCGCGCGCGGATCGCCCATTGTTTGATCTCGACGCCATTCGCGATGCGCGGACGTTGGAAACCACCGTGATTCAGGATTGGAAGCCGTCAGCGCGGGACAAGGGAGTCCTTCAGAAGCTGATCGAGGTCACCATCTGCGAATGGTGGGTCGGGCAGAAGGTGCGCATTCCGATTACGTTCAATGTCCCGGCTGACCGATTGCCGTGCACCAACGTACTGGTGATGAACATGGGACTCGGCGCGAAGCCAGCCGCCGCGACGGGCGGCGCGTTGAAACTGCTCAAGGAGGACGGCGTGGGTGTTGTACTCGTTGGAATGGGAACCATCGACGCGATGAGACCGGTCGGACAATTGCACCTGGGCATGAAACGCGAATTGCTCCGAACCAAGGACGTGCGCTTCACGCCCGCGTGGATCTGGGGAATGAGCCAGATGCGCGGCCTGACGGCGGCGAAGGCCGAGCCGGAACACTTTCGGCCGTTCAAGGTACTCGCGACCGGAGGATCAAAGCGCGGGGTGGCGACGGCCGTGGCGGGGATTCACGACGACCGCTTCACGGCCATTCTGCCCGTGGTCGCGCCGCCGCTCGGCAATCCTGGCGGCCCGGTGGTTCTGGGGACAGAGCCGCCGCGAATCACGGCAGCAAACAATAAATTCTTTCAGGATCTGACGGCGGGCAAACTGGGATTGCCCGAGTCAACGAAAGCAGCGTTGGACGGACGAACCGGCCGGCGCGAGGCAACCCGTGTGACAACGGCAGAGGCAAAGGCGGCCGGCTGGTCCGATGCCGAAATCGCCGCCCTGACCGACCGTTCGTGGGATGCCTGTCGCATCACCGATTACCTGCCGCAACTGCGCGCCCGCGGGCTGGAGTTTTTCTACAACGTCGGATCGAACGACAGCGTGTCGCCGGCGCTCAAGGAACTGGGTAACCGGTTTCCAGATTTCCCCATCTACATTGTCCCCGGGGGACAGCACGGTGGTCCCGCTGACGCCGGCTTCACGCGCCGGGTGCCCTCGCTGAAGGAGGTGCAGAACAACTTCGTCGCGTTCGCGCAATATCACTTTCTCCGTAAGAGCAGCCTGATGAGCGCGCCATCCATTCGGCATCAATGGAATGCGAATGCGAAGAGACTGACGGTCACGACGACATTCAGCAAGGGCGAGTCACCAGGGCAGAATCACCTCTGGTGGTCGGTGAACCGCCACGAACCGTTTACGCTCGCGTTTGAATACGACGAGTGGCAATCGGTGGAAATGAAGCCGATGGGGAATGGGCGATTTCATGGCGAGCTGGTTTTGGAGAAGAACCCGAAAAACCTCGAATTCATCACTGTGCATTCGCGCACGGCGCAGGGGGAGACAATGACGATTTCGAGTCCGTTGGGGCGATTCGTTCCATAAACCGTAGCGCAGGCGTCCCGCCTGCCGGAGCGCGGAATTCATTCCGCAGATGCGCCCATTCGCAGTAAGCGCTTACGCAGTTACCCCTGCCCCTGAACCGAACACGATATCGTGTGTCGGACCCACCGGTTCAAAACCTCGCGAACCGATTGGCAAATCCACGTTCCAGCGGAATAGATTCCCCGCTCCGACTGAATTGATGCAGGCGGGACGCCTGCGCTATAGCCCGGCCGCTCTCCCATTGTGAATAGTTTGTGGGCGGTTCTCCTCGCCCGGCAATTGACATCCGACGGCCTGCTCGCTACCCAATGCCCATGAGTATTTCCATCGGCACTCCTTTCACCGAAACGGCAACCCGGGTGATGCTCTGCGGCTCGGGCGAACTCGGGAAGGAAGTTGTCATCGAACTGCAACGGCTCGGCGTGGAGGTCATTGCCGTTGACCGCTACGCCAACGCCCCGGCGATGCAGGTTGCGGACCGATCTCACGTTGTCCCCATGCTGGATGGAGCGCAGCTACGCGCGGTCATTGAAAAGGAACGACCGCATTTCGTCGTACCGGAAGTCGAGGCCATTGCGACGGACACCTTGGCCGAAATTGAGAAGGAGGGAAAGGTCACTATCATCCCCACTGCACGTGCGACGCAATTGACGATGAACCGCGAAGGCATTCGCCGGCTCGCGGTCGAGGAACTCGGCCTGAAAACCTCGCCCTACAAGTTTGCGCAGACGGAGGAGGAATATCGCGCGGCAATCGTAGAAATCGGAATGCCCTGCGTCGTAAAACCCATCATGTCGTCGTCCGGTAAAGGTCAGAGCACGGTGAAGACGGAGGCCGATGTCGAACGCGCGTGGAAATACGCGCAGGAGGGTGGTCGCGCCGGTGCGGGCAAGGTGATCGTCGAGGGCTTCATCGACTTTGATTACGAGATTACGCTACTGACCGTTCGGCATACGGGCGGCACGAGTTTCTGCGATCCCATCGGTCACATCCAGATTGACGGTGATTACCGTGAATCGTGGCAACCGCAGCCGATGACAGATCTGGCATTGGAACGCGCCCGCGATTACGCGAAGAAAATTACCGATGGCCTTGGCGGGCGTGGCATCTTTGGCGTGGAACTGTTCATCAAGGGCGACGAGGTCTATTTCTCCGAGGTGTCTCCACGCCCGCACGACACTGGAATGGTGACGATGATTTCGCAGGACCTGCCGCAGTTCGCGCTGCACGCACGCGCCATTCTCGGTCTGCCGATTCCGAATATCAAACAGCACGGCCCGAGCGCGTCAGCGGTGATTTTGGTGGAAGGCAACAGCAAACAGGTCGTGTTCGGAAATCTGACCGAGGCGTTGAAGGAACCGGACACGCAACTGCGTTTGTTTGGCAAACCGGAAGTCAGTGGCAAGCGTCGCATGGGCGTGGTCGTCGCGCGCGGAGCGACGATTGACGAGGCGCGGGAAAAGGCGAAACGCGCCGCCGCCGCCGTGGAAGTGCGGTTGTAGTGTTTGGGGAGCACAGCCGGCCCGGCTGTCCATTTTGGCCGCTGGCCAAAATGATCGGACCGTTTGGACGCGAATAGGCGTAATGGACGGGAACAGGTTTCCGCTCGCCCAACAAGTGTTTGGCGGGCCGCCAAACACGGCACGCGGGCCGCGTGCGCTCCCCATTGCGCCTACGCCTTCCAAAGCTCTTCACCGTAACGCCAGTCCTTCAGCGCCGGCTCTTTGATCATTTCATTAAACTCCGGCTGGCCCTTCACCTTCATCTTCTTCGCGTCCCATTCGATGTTCTTCCCCGTGCGCTGAGCGAGCGCGCCGAGCAAAACCATTTCAGTGAGTGGCACGGCGTAATCGAAGTTTGACCCCGGCTTCTTGATGTCGCCCTTGATTGCGCGGAACAATTCGTCGATGGGGCTCTTGCCCATGGACGGGAGTTTCTCAATCTTGTCCAGTTCGCCCTTGATTTCGGCCATGCGCTTGGCGGGCGTGATGATGGGTTTGGTCGGTCGCATGCCGGCGTGGAAAAGGGTGTTCTCGCTCCCTTCCATGTACATTCCGCCTTCCTTCGGCAACGCGTCCTTCTGATTCCAACGCTTCGGCTTGGGCACCTCGTAGCCGGCCTCGTACCACTTCATAACCACGGCGGGTTTGTTGCCGCGTTTCGGAAAGTGAAATGTGACGATCGACTTCATCGGAATAAATCCCGGCACGGATGGTTCTTCGCGTTCAATTTCCACCTTCGTCGGCGAACCGAGGCCGAGGGTGTAGAACGGCGCGTCAAACGTATGACAGCCGATGTCGCCGAGCGCACCGCAACCGTAAGCCCACCAGCTTCGCCATTTGGTGGGAACATATTCGGGGCTGTAATCGCCGCGCTCAACCGGCCCCTGCCAGAGATCCCAGTCCAGAGTATTGGGAGCCGCCACTTTGGCATGCGGCCATTCCTTTGGCGCGATAAACCACGGCGCGCGCGGCCTGTCCGTCCAGGTGATGACCTCCTTCACATCGCCGACGATGCCGGCATCCACCCACTCCTTGATGCGGCGCATGCCCTCGAACGTGTGCCCCTGATTGCCCATCTGCGTGTGCACCTTGTATTTGTGCGCCGCCTTTTGCAGCGTCCGCACCTGCCAGATGTTGTGGGCGAGCGGTTTCTGCACAAACACATGCTTGCCGCGCTCCATGGCTGCCATCGCCGCGGCGAAGTGCGTGTGGTCCGGCGTGGAAATCAGCACCGCATCGATATCCTTGCCGACCTTGTCGAGCATCACTCGGAAGTCCTTGAAGCGTTTCGCATTCGGATGTTTCTTGTAGGCGCCAGCCGCGCGCGAATCATCCACGTCAGCGAACGCGACGAGATTCTGTTTGCCGGCTTCACCGACCGCGTAACCGCCCATGCCGCCCGCGCCGACAACGGCGCAATTGATTTTGCTGTTCGCGGATTCGCCCGGCTTGCCGATGGAGAATTGCGGAAGAACGAACGCGCCAGCGGCGGTTCCTGTGGTCTTGATGAAGTTTCTTCGATTCATGTGATAAATAGTGTGCGAATTCTTTCGGTGAATGGATTCGCTATACGGGCAGCAGCAACGTGGCACAAGGCAAATTGCAGGCGTGGCGGTAAGGTGCGGCTGCAATCCACCCGCCGCCTGTGTCCCGTAGGGATCATTCGAGAATAGCCCGGCGTTTCAACGCCGGGTCGAAAACAAACATTGCGTCAGTCCCGGAGGGACGGCTGAATTCTCCTATGTCCTACGTGAGTTCGTATTTTCATTGTGTGTTCAGCACGAAGGAACGCCGACCGCACATACGTCGGGAAATTCGGGATCGTCTTTGGCCGTACTTGGGTGGCATCGCGAAACAAAATAACATGATGCCCGTCGAAATCGGCGGCGTGGAGGATCACGTGCATCTGCTGTTGTCGCTGCCTGCCACGATGCCGGTTGCAAAAGCAATGCAACTCGTCAAGGGCGGATCATCCAAATGGATTCACGAGACGTTTCCCGATCAGCGGGCGTTTGCGTGGCAGGAGAAATACGGGGCGTTTTCGGTCAGTGCCTCGCAGGTGAACACTGTGAGACGCTACATTGAGAACCAGGAAACTCATCACCGTAAATTGTCGTTCCAGGACGAGTTTGTCGCCTTGTTGGAAAAGCACGAGGTCGATTACAATGCGCAATACTTGTGGAAGTGATGGGCCCCATGTCAGCCGTCCCTTCGGGACTCATTTTGAATCTGACCCACACCCGGCGTTGAAACGCCGGGCTATTATCGGTTGTCCCTGCGGGACGCCCAATGGCCTCTACGCGCCGCAGAAAGGCGGAACTCCAAACAAGGGCGCGGCGCGGATGCGCACCATCTGCCTTGTCCCTTTCATTCCCGATTGACGGCCGGTTCGTTGAGAGTAGGCTTGGTATGACAAAGGGAAGCGAAGTGGAGAGGATCAGAATGCAAGAAAAGCTGGCATATATCAAATCGCACAACGGTTCCGCAATTTGATCAATAGTAGAACCCTGAGCATATGTTACCGGATTCAGAAATTTCGGCGATTCGTACCGAAGCGCTGCGGACGCCTGCTCCCCCAGCAAAGTGCGCGAACAATGTCCATTGGTGTATGTCGAGGGTGGGACTCGTTTTCGCGAGCATTTTTTTTGGCTTTGGTTTGTACGATTTGACCCAGGAATCACACCGAATGGCATCATGGGCCTTGGGCATGGGTGCTATTTGGTTGCTGTCGTCACAGCTTTCTCGAATTCAATACCACCGATTGCGGGCGCTTCACGTCCTGAAGTTGGAAATTGAGGGCCGGGATGAGGGCGCTAATCCAGAGAAGCCTACCGCGACCAGCTCCGCTGATGATTGAACTGATTGCCAACGACGACCCTTTAACTCACCGCGGTGATCAGATTACCGATACCCTTGGCGCACTTCGAAGGTAGCTTCTTGCGCTTACGCACACAGGTCGTTTCATCCCGGTCACATTCGGGATGAAATTTGTGTTCATCGGAGCATCTGGCCTGCTTGGGAGCACGGCCGTATCACCTCACTGGATTTTGCCAGCATTTGGACTGATTACGATTGTTGTAGGAGCAGCATTTCTCGTTATTGCGGTTAGATACGCGCCAAGACGACTGTCTGATTCCGAGCGAGTTGAGGTGGCCCTTGAATCGAAGATATTTGCTCTTACGTTTTTGGTAGTGCTTTTGATTCAGCTTGTTCTCCATTCATTGGCCGCTGACGGCAAGGACGATTGGGGAGCTTCCAGGATTCGATGAGAAGGTAGGTCACATGCCTAACTTGGCTGCCGGTTTGACTGGCTGGGTCCCCAATCGTTCGCCCGCCCCGTCGGAATGGCGGCTGGTTCGCAGCGCCTCTGCGAGAGAGCACGCCATTGTTGCCGACACCCTGTTACCCGGGTAACCTGCGCTTCGTGAGCGCCCTCTCCGGCAACAAAGAAAACGATTCCGAGTTGGAATCCCGCATGACCGCCCTTGGCTTGCGGGAGGCCGATATCGAGGAGAAGTTCGTGCGCTCCAGTGGACATGGCGGGCAGAACGTCAACAAGAACTCGACGTGCGTCATGTTGCTGCACGGGCCGACTGGTTTGCAGGTGAAATGCCAGACCACCCGGCAGCAGGGCATGAATCGCTTCCTCGCACGTCACCTGTTGTTGAACAAGATTGAGGCGCAGAGAAAATCGATGGCTGCCGCTCGGCGCGCGTTGCGGGAGAAAGTTCGGCGACAGAAACGCGGCAGGAGTCGGAGAGCCAAGGAACGCATACTGGCCGACAAACGAAAGCAGTCGGACAAGAAGGCCACGCGTCGACGAGTGACGATGGACTGATCATCCGTTCACATAGCGCGCGGCGCGCGGATTCCCTTTGGCCGTTGATCAGAGGGTTTTGTAGTGTGTGAAGATTGAAACCATCCGGGTCGCACAGTGGCCCTTGGAGTTGCCGACGAAACCGCGACCGCCGGAGCGCCGATTTCCAAATCGGCAGATTGAAGCTGCCGAGGTCACCGGAATGCCGAACTGGAGTTCGGCGTTCCTCACCGTGTTTCCTATCCAAACAGCTCCGTGATCGCCCGGCCGCTTTCGACGATGGGTGTGGGACGGTCTTCGCGGTCAGGGAGGAAAAGATTCGGATCGACACCGAGCGCCAAATAGATGGTCTTCGCCAGATCTTCCGGGGTCACTGGATTCTCCTTCGGGTAGGCTGCCTTGTCGTCGGACTTGCCATAGACGGCTCCGCGACGGATTCCGGCACCGGCAAGCAGGGCCGGGAAGCAGGCTATCACTACAGTTTTGATTCAGTTGGAATTGTTTCCGCATTCCACCTTCGATTAACGTAAAATCCTACTTGTCATTGCCCCTAGATTTGGGAGTAGATCGATGCACGTCATGGATAACGATTCTGAACAACATCTCAATCGAAAGCATCAACGAACTATTAATGCA
>CALBIE010000605.1 GCA_937893495.1 uncultured Verrucomicrobiales bacterium
CCCATTTGTTCTGCTCGAATTATTTTCATAAGCTATCGACTTTGCGTTACAAAGTTAATGACCGCGCTTCGTTTGGTTCGTTCAAACTTCATGAAATCAATTAATCGCTTTGGCCTGCTGAACAATCTGTTCGAGCAGATTGAGATAATCCTCGAAGGCCTTTCGCCCGGATCGGGTCAACGAACAGGTTGTCAACGGGCGCCGTTCCGCAACGGATTTGGTGACCCCGATATACCCGGCCAATTGCAGCTTTTTCAAGTGCGTCGTGAGGTTGCCATCGGTCAACTTCAGCGTATCGCGCAATTCGGTGAAGGACATCTCCGGCGACGCCGCCAACAACGACATGATCGCCATCCTGCCCTTCTCGTGAATAACACGGTCGAGCTGCAAAAACGGTTCTGGATTCACGCCGCTTCATCCTTTTGCTCGGTAAAGTGGAGATAGATTCCCGCCACGAGGTGAAGGCCGCCAAAAACAATCCCCATGAGAATATTCGGACTCATCTTGAGTAGTAGCCCTCCGAGGGCAGTCGCGTCCACAGACATCAAAACCCCACAGATTATGAAGCACCAGCCAAGTCGCTTGATGCCTTTGGCGACGAATGCACCCGCCGAATGAAGACCCAGGCCATACAGCAACGCCCAGGATGCAGCGAACGAATGACCGATACCTGACAGTTCCTGAGGGGATTCGAGGCCATCAAAAACCTTCGCCGCGCCAATCACACCACCTACCAATATTACCGGCAGGAAAGAGCGAAAGACGCGGCGTGCCGGGACGGTCCAGAATGGTTCATCCTTTTTGACCGCCTGCTTACGAACAATGAGTCCGGAACCGATCAAGACCGCAAGGGCAATGACACCCCAAAAAAGGATAAACGTCCGGAGGTTCTCCAATCCGCCGACTTCCGCCCCAACCGCACCCGCCAGAGCAAACCCGCCCGCAAGGAACATCATGGGCGCCATCGCCCGCCGGTACAAGGCGGCGCGCTCCATCAAAGTGCGAATGACCTGAATATTCTCCTCGGCCCAATTGGAGTTCATACGTATTACTTTGCAATACAAAGTGAATAAGTCAAACGCAAAATGGGGTGCATTCGAGTGAAGCCCGGGGAACGCGGCGTTCACGCCGCAGAAGCGTCCGCCTGCAACTATCGTCACCGGTGCACGGAAATGTTTTGCCCTGCAACGCCTCTGCGGACTGAAGTCCGCGCTCCAACGGCGGGGCTCCGCCCGTACTACACGCGGGAATCTTTGCGGCAATGACAAAGATTTGAGCATTGCCGCGACATCCTCTCCCCGCGACGCAGGAGTGGGGAGAGATTTCCCCGAAGAATTCGCGCTTTGAACCCCTGAACCGGAGCGCGGCTCTGTGAGCCGCAGCAAGCCCCGGACTCGAAGGCGTTCCCGTTGGTTTCGTCCACGATATGTCTGACGAAGTTGCTGCGGGTCGCAGACCCGCGCTCCGTCCGGTTCATGGAGAGGAACGAGGAGAGGGAGTGATTGCGGCTTGGCCACTTGTCCGTGTTCCATCCGTGGCTTCCCACCTGTGGCTGCGAATCCAGTTTGAACGGAGAGCACGACTTTCCGCCAGGTCTTGGAGTGCGTGCGCTGTCGCGCCGCTTTCCTGATGGTTGACTCGACGCGAAGACCGGGCAGATGGGAAACCGGAATCCTTGTATCAAAAGGCAAGGGCGACCCGTTTTCGTTTTCGGGCTTCACGCCGGACAATCGCGTCAGAGACCGGACTTTCCGCTGTCGCTGACGATATGGAGATCTCGCTGCGGAAAAGGAATGGAGATGTTGAGTTCATTGAACTTTCGATTGATCGCCTTGTTCAGCCGATCGAGGATGGTCGATTTGAGGGCTGGCGACGGGATGAAGACCCTCAATTGGAAGTCGAGAGAACTCTCGCCATGATTCATGAACACCACGGAAGGCGGCGGATCGACGACCACGTCGGGATCTTCCCGGGCGAGATCCGCCAGCAGAGCGCTGACTTGATCCACATCCGTGCCGTAGGCGACACCGATGGGAATGACGAGCCGATTGATGGTGTCGCCACGGGTCCAGTTGGTCACCTCGGTGGTGATGAAATTGCGATTGGGAACGATCACTTCCTGACGGTCGAAATTCAGGATCGTCGTGGCGCGGATGTTGATGCGGGTGACTTTGCCGGAAATGGAGCCAATCGTGACGGAATCCCCCACCTGAACGGGACGCTCGACCAGCAATATGATACCGCTCACAAAATTGGAGACTATTTCCTGCAGGCCGAAGCCCAACCCGACGCCCATCGCCGCCATAAGCCAACCGAGCCGGCCGAGGTCAAGGTGCAGTGCCCCCAGGGCGAGGACGACACCGAAGGCGAAGATCCCGTAACGGGATATCGTCAGAATTGCGTATTTGAGACCTTGATCAACCTTGAGCCGCGGCAGGATGGCAAGTTCGGTTATCCCCGGCAGGCTGCGGAGCAACCAGAACGTCCCGGTCACATAGATTACAAACCAGACGAGGTCCGCGGCCGTCACCCATTCAGGTTCCGGTGCGGATGTCCGCACCGAATAGACTCCCCAATCCTTGAGTGCCTGGAATGCGTGCTCGTTGAATCCCCAAACCCGCGCCAGGAAGTAGGCGGCAACTATCAAGCAGACGGTCCGTAGCACCTGCTGAACTTGCTGTACGCGGGCGGTGTGACCCGCCCCTGCCTTACCCTCGGATTCCGCTTCGGCATCGTTTGACAGGGGATCGGGCCTGAGGGTCGGGTTGGCCAGGCCCGCAAGCATGTTGCTGAGCAACGGCAACAGTCCGGCCACGGCCAACGTCCAGGCAAAACTTTCGAGCAGGCGCGAGGCCGCGTAGCGATATCCGGTCACATCCAACAAAATGATGGCCCCGACCAGGAGATAAACAAAGCCGGTCGCGAGCGACGCGTGGCGCTCTATCCAGTTCTTGCGACCGACGGGATCGGCTCCGGCCAGCAACGGCGACCGGGGTCGAAACAGATGTAGAACAGCCCCGCCGGCAACCAGCAGAAACAAGGTATAAGTGATGCGGGGGATGGCGACAAACTGGAAGGGGGCCTGCCGGGTCATATCCCAGATGGTGAGGCAGAACACGTAGGCCAGAAGGATCAGGCACAAGGAGCTGTTCAAGGCGCGGGACAGCTCCGGTCGCATCCCAAACTGGATCTGGCTGATGGCACTGCCTGCGAAAAGCGAGCGCCGGATGAACCAAAAGAGAAAAAACCAGGCGGAGTGATTCAGCACATTGACCACAACCGGAGTGACCGCGGGCGGAAAACCTGCCGCGGCGAAGAAGCGGGCGGACAGCGCCAGATAAACGGGTATGAGTGAGGCTCCCATCATCCCCGCAATTAAAGCGAGTGACTGGCGCTTTGCCCGGGTTCCCCCGTCCAAAGACTTTTCGTTCTGCAGACGGACGAAACCCCGAAGGCGCTGGCGGATCTTGTAAAGGAGGACGGGGAGAACGAGAAAGAGGGTCAGGCCGGACAGGATCGCGGCCGGACCCCGCAACGCCTCCAGAATGCGATTCCGCATGGAATCCGAAGCGAGTTCGAGGGGCCAGGCGATCAGGACCGCCAGTTCGCGGCCGATTAGGCCCAGGGTTGCCG
>CALBIE010000606.1 GCA_937893495.1 uncultured Verrucomicrobiales bacterium
CTTAAATCCACGACATCGCTCGAACCGACGCGCTGTGCCCGCCGTTCACTCAAGTAGGACTCGATGAGTTCCTTCAGGTTGGCCATGCCATTGTTGACGCTGCCAATTCGTTTCATGAACTCCACGATGTCATCTCGATCCTGAATCTTCCACGCGTTCAATCCATCGCGAACATCCGCCCCCAGCGTTTCCAGCAATTTGGCGACTTCGCCCAGTTCAAGTTTCACCTCCGGCTTCTCCGGTGGTCGAGCCACCGCACTGTCCAGACTCGTTCGTATTCCATCCAACCCCTCACTGAACGTGGTAAGCTGTGCCACCACTCGGCCAATCGGGTCGCTTGAATCCGTGCTGCCAAGCAATTGATTGCGCTTGTAGGTCTTCTTGATGTCGGCCCAACGCGCCCTGTCTTCATCGGTTTGAAGGTCCATCATTTCCTTGAACTTCAAGATATTGGCTTCCGCACCGTTGGTCAGTGTCTGCGATTCGTTCGCGTAGTGGTCGATAATAAGATTCTGCACCTCATCGTCATTCATGATCGGCAAAACCTTTTCGGCCATACGATTCATGTTTCGATAGCTACCCTGCAATTTGAACGCGGGTTCGGTGCGATACTCATCGGCCTGCGCGGCGGAGGCGATGTACTGAAGGTTGACGCGCAATACGGCATCACGGACGCGTAGCAGTTTTTTCACCACGGCGGCAATCTCATTGGTCTCCTCGGCGGAATAGTTCACCTCGAATTCCACATGTTCCTGGGAACCCGTCTCCCCAATGCGAATAAAACTCTGGATGTCCTTCTGGCTCTTATTGGCAAGTTGTTGAAGGATAGGATTGGAAGTCACGGCGTTCTCGAGATAACTCATCTTGAACGCGTCCTCATGGCCGCCAAGAATGTCGCCGAGATTGTAGGTGTCCGCGCGGTTGGCGAGCATGTCCGGGATCTTGAACTTCTCCCCACTCTCCGTGTAGGGATTGCCCGCCATCACGACAACGACTTTGCGACCGCGCAAATCATACGTGCGTGCTTTGCCGCGATAGACACCTTCGATTTTCCTCTGGGCATCGCAAAGAGAAATGAATTTCTGGAGCAACTCCGGGTTGCAATGCTGAATGTCGTCCAGATAGAGCATCACGTTGTCGCCCATTTCCAACGCAAGGTTCAGTTTCTCTATTTCTTCACGAGCGGCGGCATTCTTCGCCTCGGACGGGTCCAGCGAGGTGACCTGATGACCGAGAGCCGGGCCGTTGATCTTCATGAAGATAATCCCAAGCCGATTGGCCAGGTACTCCATTAAAGTCGTCTTGCCATAACCAGGCGGCGAAACCAGCAACAGCAGCCCCATGAGGTCCGTACGTTTCTTGTCGCCGGCCGCGCCGATTTGCTTGGCAAGGTTGTCACCAATCATCGGTAAATAGACACTATCGATGAGTCGATTACGGACGAATGAGGTCAGCACGCGGGGTTGAAATTCGTTCAAGCGCATTTCTTCGCGAGCGGTCTCGGTGACGTGCTTCTTCAACTGCTGGTAGCGCTCGAACTTCGGCACCGTTGTCGCCTCGAATTCGCGCAGTCGTTGCCGGAATTCAAGGAAATCCAGCGTGTAAGTCGAGCCATGGACAATCGCGTGCGCTCCCATCATTTTTGGAATAACGACTCGCGAGGGAACGGAAACAACCCCGCGCGGATCGAAATTGTCACAGAACAGCACGGCGGCGACTTCGTCGAGAACGGCGTAATTTGGAGAGCGTTCGTCGGGAGCGGGAGGGGGCGATGAAACTTCCTGGTCTAGTTCTTCTGGTTGATCCAGTTGGTCGGGTTCCGGGGATTGTTTGTTCTGAGGTTCGGCTGGCGGGCCGCCAACCGATACACGCGAGCCGCGTGTGCTCGCTTGTTTCAGATAACCGCGGAGCCAGTCACGAATGACCTCGAACTCGCTGGCCGGATAGTTCACGACGGCTTTGCGAGCGTCCTCGAAATCGTTTTGGATGTGACGTTCAAGAAGGTGTTCGTTGAAATCGTTTATGAGACTTGCGGCTTCTTTGCTAATGGCAAAAGCCGGTCCGTCGCAAAGCTGGAAGAACAGGTATTCGGCCGCATCGGGAATGACATCGTCAGCAAAAAACTGATGCACATCGTTGAACGCGGCGATCTGCGTCTGAAGTTTCGAAATATATCCAGCATGTTTTTCATCACCGGGGAACAGGCGATTGCGCGCCCCGAATCCGTTCAACCTGGCCGACCAGAGTTCGCGCGTTTCCTTCTCGCAGAAGCGGTTCCAAAAAACGTTTGCGCAGGCACGCGGCGTGGGGGCATAACGAGCGAGACCGAGGGCAATATCGATCGCGATGAACTGCTTGAGAATGCTCGCCGCGTCGTGATCGTGAATTCCCTTCGTGTACGCCTCCGCATAACGCGATCCCATGAACTGCTGCAACATATTGATGCGATCAGCTTCGCCGGCAGTATGCAATTCGTCGATCGATTTGTCAGCCGAGGCAGATTGATAGAGTTTCCAGGCGAGATACTCGGCCCGGTAAACCTGGCGGTTCTCCGAAACGACTTCCTGGTTCCAGACATCACGCGTCGCGAGGAATTCTTCATCGCGAATCTCGTCAAAGTATTTCGTGCCGGTCAGATGCAGGCACATTTCATTGTCGCGATTGACGATCGTGAGATCCAGCGGCTGGGTGTTGGTATTAAAGCGGTGCTTACCGAGCTGAATGACGTTGTCACCGTCCGCAAACAGCTCGAGCCGGTCTTTGAGCTGCCGCACCGCGTCCTGCTGAATGCTCTTGAGCTGTCCCTGCAAATCGTCCGCCTTGACCGAGTCCTCCAACTGAATGAGCCCGGCGATGATGCTGCGCACTTTCTCGATCATCAGATCGCCGGCCATGTAGCCGTTGATGTCGTTGATGGATTTCATTCCATCGACGCGGTGCTTGACGACCTTCAGAATTCGCCCGGCCGCCGTCATGAGCGCGTAGGTCTTCTTATTCCGCGACTCGATCAACGCAAGTTTGCGGGACTCGAAGGCCTCGTATACTTCGGTGCGTTTGTCGGCAAGCTGGACGGTGTATTCGTCGAAATCGGCAAAGCGCCCCTCCAATTCCTCGAACTGCACCATTACCTTGTTGAGATATTCCTCGCAACGGGCCGGTGTGTCGCACAGATCGAGATAGTTAATGACCGCCTGATTGAGCAGTTTGGTCTCGGCGTTGAACTGCGCCGCGCCTTCGACCTCCATCAGGGACTTGATCTTCTTGTGAATCGCGACCTTGACCTGATTCAGGATCGTGTAGATAGAGGTGATACCATCAATGATTCGAGTCGTCTCGGTCGCGTCGTCGATCTTGAGATTGGTGACAATTTCAATCAGCAGCTCGAGATCCGTGCCGGACTGACCGATCTCCCCTTCGAGTTCGCGACCGGTAGCGACTTTTTCAATCCCCTTAACTGCCGCCGCCTGTTCTTCAACCCGGACGCGATACGGATCAAGTGCTTCTTCGAGTAAAAGGAAATCGACGCACTGCCGGGAAAGCTTTTCGGAAAATCCAGCGACTGTCTCTTCGAGTTTCGCGACCGCCTTCAGGTCGATGTAACGAAGCTCCTTCAGGGAAATCGTTTCTCCGCGAAGGGCTCTCAGGGCCGCAAGTTTCGCAACGAAGGCGTCAACCGTCTTGAGTTCCTGTGTGCGCAGTTCGTGAAAGAGACCATCGCCCAGTCTCTTGACTCGACTCAGTTCCGAACCGGTTTCGTTGCGAATGCGCAGGACTTTCTGAAATTCATCGATGGCCTTGCTGGCGGTATCCTTGATCTGAAGCAGAACTTCCTTGAGATTGAACGCCTCGACCTTGTCCACCCAGAAATACGAATCCGCGATGTCGTTGGCCAGCCTGACCAGGTCCACGTAAAGTCCGGAATAGGACTCGTCCTTTTCCATCAGATTCAGGATATCCTGGCATTCGGCCATGCATCGCACGACGTCACGATTGCCAATCTTGTAAAGGAACGAATCTTTCTTCTCATGTTTCTCCAGACCGGCGGCGACGTACGGGGTTTGCCAAATCTGCAGCGTGTGGTGCTTTTGCGATTCGTTCTGCGCCTTGAAATAAACAAGCTCGCCGTTGTCGTAGAGCGAGAACCCGTGACACCAGATGGGATTGGCAACTTCCTGCCGAATCAGATTGTAGGACATCAAGACGTAGTCACCCTCAACCC